>CAYNFN010000432.1:0-23840 GCA_964396485.1 uncultured Alcaligenaceae bacterium | reverse complement strand
CCCGGGTCGGACCTGCGCAACGCATTGATCCGGCGATACAAGACCACAAGATAGGGGTGTCCTCGGCGCTTAGCGGCGCGATTCTCGTATCAAAACACGCGCTTTAAGGAAAGAGGCGGTGCCCCGCGCCCACCGCCATCTTGAATTGGCGGGGCATCTACCTTTCTCAGCGTGAACTAGTGGCCGCTGCACTTCACTCGGCATGTTTCACCGGCCGGACAGCAAGCCGCAGGCCGGCCGCGTTGAGGATCGCCGTAAAGCTTTTCAGTTCCGGATTGCCGCTCTTCCATAGCATTCGGTAGATCGCCTCGCGACGGAATTCTGATTTGCGGGCGACCTCGGCAATGCCTCCTTGCGCCTGCGCGACCTGGCGCAGCGCAAGCATCAACACAGCTTGATCGCCGTCGTCTATCGCGGCTTCGAGATACGCTGCCGCCTCCCGCGGGTCCTTGAGTGGTTCAATTAGACAGTCATCGTAAGGAAGGCTAGGGGCGGTGGATTTGCGGGGTGCGCGTCGAACCAGCTTTCGCCGTCCATGCGATGTAGTCTTGGTGATACGCTTTGGCATTTTTCGATTCAATCGACAAGATGATCGCGATGTCGCTAACGGCGCCATTTTACGATTTCAATGGCGCGACCTCTTCTTGGAGGAGGCCGCGCCCTTTTCAAGCGATGCAGTGGCCGCCTTGAGGCCAGCGAGTATTGGTTCCGCGACAGCAGCAGGAAAAGTTTTTGGCAGCGCACCACTGACCTGCGCAATAGCCGCCGGCGTACGCTCGACGAGCTCATCGATGATAGAGCTGCCATTGGGCACCTTGCAGTCCGCCGCCGTGTGCTCAAGGTGAGCACGTCGTATCTCGGCCCACCTGTAATGGCGGTTCTTTCCCCATATCGCCATGGCCATGCGCACCTTGTACGGAGAAAGCTGTCGCGTCTTGGTACCCATAACCGGATACGCCGACAGCACGTCGTAGCGCGGCGTTAGGCGGAAGAGCCCCCGCGGCTCGATGAAAACGCTGAAGTTCTTCGCGTGTCCGTCGATCGCGGCAAGCATCCAGAACAGCACCTGAGTGCGGAAGAAATCGCGACGGTCGTCTTCGGCATTTGATGAGCCGGTCAGCTGCTTCAGGATGTCGCGGATGCCGGGCCCGCCGTCTTCTTCGTACTTGTTATTCGGGTCTACGCCAAAGACCTGGGCGAAATCTTCCTGCGGCAGGCGCAGCCACCACCCCTCGGTGGACAGCCGGCGGTCAAAGCGCTCGACGGCCAGCACCTTCTGCTTCCCAAACCGCAGGATTGCCACTTTCGCAGCCGGCACGCCGAAGGCGTGAAACACCTGCATGCAGAGCCACTCGTTTTCGACGGAGGTTGCCAGGTCGATGCCGCCCGGCGTCTCGCCGATCGGCAGTTTGAAGATGTGAGTGGTCGGCGTGCTGCCTTCGGGTCGGCACCACACTCCGTTGTGCAACAAGAACGCGGTTTTCTCCTGCGCACCTGCAAGGGAAATCCGGAATGCCCCGTCGTTTTTGTTGCCGAACACCCCCGATCGTGGCAGGTTCTCCAGGTGCTCCTCGATAAAATCCTCAGACATTGGCGTCGCGCGAATGCTGCGGACGTCTTGAAGTGTTTGCCCTTCCGGCAGTAGTTGCAGGGCTCCGGCGCAGTCACGGCCGATCTCGCGCAGCAGATCGAAGGCCTCGGGCTTGGTTTTGAAGTGCTGCGCAATGCGCAGTAGAATCGTCCGGTTTTCCGGCAGCAGGTTTTCGAAGTAGTTGCGAACGACCTCGCCCTTGTAGGGCACGTTGGCCGGACGCAGAGGCATGGAAAGCGACACGGGCCGCCCGAGCGGTGAGTCGACCCAGGCGGCGTCATAGTGCAATTCGTGTTCGCCTCGGGCGGTTACCCGCCAGAGGCCCACATGCTCGCCATTCATCCAAAGGGAGAGCGCGACAGCTTTGCGCGGACGACCCATTACCAGGTGTCGCCTTGGGCGCCCATTACCAGTTATCCCCTTGCGCGGGGATGGGCGAATCGGCCTTCAGGTCGAGAGTCATCGTGGTGCGCACTGCGGACAGATAGCGGACCAGGCTGTCGACGCTGCAGCGATGGGGCGCGGTCTCGAGCAGGGACACCGTCTTCTGGCGCAAGCCGCTCGCATGAGCGACGTCGACCTGCGTCATCTTCCGGAACTTGCGCAGCCCTCTGAGCGTATCGCCCAACTGGGAGGCGGCAGTTACAACGAATGGCATGATTATCCCCTGCAGTAATTAAAAGCACTATATCCCTTACAGGGGGTACAGTCAATATACCCCCTACAGGAGATATTCCTGTTTTATCCCCCAAAAGGAGGAACTGAATCGGGCGTCGGGGGCACGCTTGCGGGGAATAGGGTTAGGTTTACAACGTTGAAAATCCGCGAGAATCGCGACCTGTAGCGCAACACTAGACTCGCCTCAACACACGTCCAGGCCGGTTGCCGGTCGGTTTGCCACCGCGCCAGACGATCGATCCATTGACGATCACCGTGTCGATGCCCTTCGCCGGCTGAATCGGTTTCGCAAAAGTTGCCGCTTCATTTACGGTACCGGCGTCGAACACGGTGATGTCGGCATACGCGCCTTCTCTCAACATGCCGCGATCTTTCAACCCGAAGGTCTTTGCTGTGAGTCCGGTCATCTTGTACACCGCGGTTTCGAGCGGGAACAGCCCGACATCGCGGCTGTAGTGGCCCAATACTCTCGGAAACGCACCCCACAGGCGCGGGTGCGGCGCGACATCGTGCGGGAGTCCGTCCGAACCGACCATGGTGTTTTCGAACGCGAGGATGCGTTGCACGTCCGATTCGTCCATCGAGAAATAGATCGCCGAAGCGGGGCGCAGCCGCTCGATGGCCTGGTCGCGCGATACCCCCATCTCCTTCGCCAGTTCGTCCAAGTCCGTGCCGGCGTGCCGAGGCAGCGGCTTCGAGGAACTCACGATGACCTTCGACGCAATGGCCGCGCGATCCGCGCTCAGGATCGTGGATGACGCAGTGTACGGATAGCAATCCAGGCACACGGGCTGGTTGCGCATGGCCGCGGCGATGTGGGGAAGCGTTTGCCTGGAGCGGCCGTGGTTCGGCAGGCCGACCACTTTGTGGTGCGAGATCACGACCGGCACACCGACTTCGCGTCCGATGCGAAAGCTCTCGGCGAGCGAATCGATCACCTGTGCTGCTTCGTTGCGCATATGCGTGCAGTACACGCCGTTGTGTTCCTTCAGCGGTCGGCACACCTCGATGACTTCCTCGGTTGGCGCCGCGTTCGCCGGCTCGTAGTACAGGCCTGTGGAAACACCGATCGCGCCGGAGGTCAGCGCTTCGCGCACATGTTCGCGCATGCGCCCGATTTCCGCGGTAGTGGCGGGACGATCGTAACGGTCCATCGTCACTACGCGCAGGGTCGTGTGCCCGACCAGCAGCGCGCAGTTGGCCGCCGCCGGACGGGAGCGGAGTTCCTCGACGTATGCGCCGAAGGTCGGGAAACGAAACCAGGTGCCCGCATCGTCGAGCAAATCCAGCGGCGGCGGAATTTCCCCGCTTAACCCTCCCGGCATCGGTGATAGCGAAATGCCGCAGTTTCCGGCGACCACGGTCGTGACGCCCTGGCTCACTTTCGGCGCCATGTCCGGGCCGGACAGCATCAGCCGGTCATCGTGGGTGTGGGCGTCGATGAAACCGGGAGCGGCGATCCTGCCACTCGCGTCGATTTCGACGTCGGCTTTGGCCGCATCGAGGCGGCCTATGCGCACAATGCGATCGCCGCGCACGCCAAGGTCGCCGGCAAAGCGCGGCGCACGCGTGCCGTCGATGAGGATGGCGTTTCGGATCAACAGGTCAAAGTGGTCGGTCATAGTGCTTTTTTCGGGGCCACGCTGTGTTCCTGATAAGTCTTCCCTCATCCCCATCCCTTCTCCCGGAGGGAGAAGGAGGTTTCCTCTCCCTTCGGGAGAGGACGGAAGGTGAGGGATACTTTCGCACTGCGCTTAATCCAGTTTTGCGCCGGAGCGCCTTATCACTTCAGCCCACCGGGGCCGCTCGCGTCTGGAAAGGTCGAGAAACTCCCGGGGCGTGCTGCCTTCGGCTTCGGTGTCGAGTTCCGCGAAGCGCTTGCGCACCGCGGGCGACTGCAGGGCGGCGACGATTTCGCGGTGCAATTTCTCCACGATATCCCGGGGAAGATTCGCGGGTCCGATGATCCCGCCCCACGCGATCGTCTGGTAGCCGGGCACGCCTGCCTCGGCGATGGTAGGGAGGTCGGGAAACAGCGGCGAACGCCGCGCGCCGGAGACGCCGAGCGGACGTACCCGTCCCGCCTTGGCGAACCGCGTGATCGAGGACATGTTGTCGAAGATGACATGTGCCTCGCCGGAGATGACGTCGTTGATCGCCTGTGCGCTGCCGCGGTAAGGGACATGCAGCATCGACGTGCCGGTCATCGCCTTGAACAGCTCTCCGCCCAGGTGGCCGGTCGTGCCGTTGCCGCCCGAGGCCATCACCAGCTTGTCGGGGTTCTTCTTCGCGTAGTCGATCAGTTCCCTCACGCTGCCCACCGGAATATTATTGTTCACCGCGAGCAGATTGAACACCCGCACGCAGTTGGAAATCAGCGTCAGGTCCTTCTCGGCCTCGTATGGCACCTCGGGCAGGAGCCCGTAGTTGATCGCGAGCGAGACGATGTTGCCGTAGCCGAGCGTATAGCCGTCGGGCGGCGCCTTCACGATGTCCATGGTGCCGATCACGAAATTCGCGCCCGGTTTGTTGATGATCACGAACGGCACGCCAAGCCGCTTGGACAATTCCGCGGTAAGGATGCGCATCAGCACGTCCGGCGAGCCGCCGGCCGCGGATGGAATGATGAAACGGATCGGCTTTTCGGGATAGGCGCCGTGCGCGGCGACCAGGGTCGTCAGCAGCAGCGTCGCCAGCAACAGGCGCAATCGCATTGGTCAGTCCGGTGGGAAGGCAGCGGACATTGTAGAGGCGCGCACACGGTTGGCAAGCTGCGTCAATTGACGTCGGTCGCGCTCCGGCACGGGCGTGTTGTGGTGTAGGCTCTGCGTGCGTCGACGAGATTGTGTTCCCATCGTGACCTTCAGCTTCCAGCCCATCATTCCGGCAACTCCGGCTTTTCGTTCGGACGGCACGCTCTATTCGCCGCAGTTCGACGACGTGTACGCCTCCGCCGCCGGTACGCTGGCCGAAACGCGATACGTTTTTCTGCAGGGCAACGGACTTCCCGAGCGCTGGCGTAACAGCGCGCGATTTACCATCATCGAGACCGGTTTTGGCGCCGGCCTGAACTTTCTCGCTACCTGGCAGGCGTGGCGGGAAACCGCGCCGGGGCACGCGCGCCTGCACTTTGTTTCAGTCGAGAAGCATCCGTTTGCACGCGCCGACCTTGCGGGTATCCATGCGCGGTTCCCTGAGCTGAGGGCGTTTGCCGATCAACTTCTTGCCCTTTATCCGCCTCTGTTGCCGGGATTTCATCGACTGCACCTGGACCAGGGGCGTGTGACCCTGACGCTGCTATTCGGCGAGGCCGCGGTGATGCTGAACCAGCTAGACGCCGACGCAGACGCATTCTTTCTGGATGGCTTCGCGCCCGCCAGGAATCCACAAATGTGGAGCGATGCCGTGTTTGCTGAAATCGGCCGTCTGGCAGCACCCGGGGCGAGTGTTGCCACATATACGGTCGCGGGCGTGGTCCGCCAAGGACTCGTCAAAGCCGGTTTTGCGGTGGAGAAACGCGAGGGCTTTGCGGACAAGCGCGAGATGCTTGCGGGCGGGTTTGCCGGCAAAGCAGCGGTCGACGAGTCGCGAACCGATAAGCGCGCCGTGATCATCGGCGCCGGCCTTGCCGGCAGCGCCTGTGCGCAGCGCCTGGCGGAACGCGGCTGGGCCGTGGAGATCATCGAGCGGCACGCCGCTCCCGCACTGGGGGCATCGGGAAACCCCGCCGGACTGGTGCGACCGGTCTTCTCATTGGACTGGAATACGCACAGCCGCTTCACGTCCACGGCCTTCCTGTACGCGTTGCGCCACCACGCGGCGATCGCGCACGCCGGCGGCACACTGATTCAGGGAACCGGCGGCGTGCTGCAACTCGCTCGCGATGATGAGCATTTTGGCAAGCTGCAGCGCATTCTCGAGCAATTCGTGCTGCCGCCGGAGCTTATGCAACGGATGGGAACGCAGCAGGCGGCGGAACTGGCCGGTGTGCCGGTCGCCGGACCGGGCTGTTGGTTTCCTGAGGCAGCGTGGCTAAAACCGGAAAGCATTTGCCGGGCGAATCTTGATGCTGCGTCCGCCCGCACCCGATGTGTGTACCAGCGCGATGCCGCCGCCTTGCGCCGGGCTGGACAGGAATGGGAGGTCGTCGACGCTTCCGGGGTCGTCCTGGCAAGTGCGCCGGTGGTGATTCTTGCCAACGCGCATTTCGCCGGCCGATTCTCCCAGGCGGCGGGACTGCCATTGCGACCTGTGCGTGGGCAGGTGAGTTTGTTGCCGGAGCGCGAAGACGTGAAACTGCGCATCGCGGTGTGCAGGGAAGGCTACGTAACCCCTGCGCTCGATGGCGTGCATTGCCTGGGCGCGAGTTTCAACGAAGGCATGCTCGAGGAGGGCGCCCGCGTCGAAGATCACGCAGCCAATCTTCGACGTCTCGAACGCATGTTGCCTGGATTCGGTGCCGGTGTGGCGCCGGAAAGCCTGGATGGACGCGTTGCTTTCCGGGCAATGAGCGCGGACCGCCTGCCGGTGCTGGGTGAGTTGCCTGCGCAGCCGGGCCTGTTTGCGTGTCTGGCACTGGGTTCACGCGGAATGACCTGGGCCGCACTCGCGGCGGAAATCGTGGCAAGCCGCATCGACGGCGATCCGATGCCGGTGGAACGGGACTTGTTGGCGGCGCTGGATGTGGGAAGGTTTGGGAAAAAGGCGAGAGGGGTGAGGCGAGTGATCAAGACCAATGTTGAGTTTTGAGTGTTGAATGTTGAGTGGTGGAGCTTCGCGTCGTTTTCCGATTCACTATTCCCGATTCACGTCTTTCACTCATCACCTCTTACACATCCCTGCCTCCGATATCCACGCACGGAGCTTTTTAGACAGAGCGGCGGCACTCTCCGAGGATGCCGGCGTCATTGGGAGTTATACGGCGTGTTCAGGGAACGCGCGTTGCAGGGGATTGGAACGGGATCGTCCGTGCTCAGCGCGACCGCTCAAGTTCCCGGCGCGTCCCAAAGCCACGCGGCGCCGCGAACGCCGCCGGAATCGTCGTGAATATTCCTGGCGAGGCGCGTGTCCACGCGATCGGAAAACACGTACCGCGACCACAGCCGAGGCACGTTCTCGTAGAGTCGATCGAGGTTCGACAGGCCGCCGCCGAGTACGATGACGTCCGGATCGAGCACGTTGATCACGTGCGCCAGCGCGCGCGCCAGGCGTTCCTCGTAACGCGCAAGCGTGGATTGGTAGGCGGCATCGCCGTTCGCGGCGCCCGCGACGATGGCGTCGGCTGTCAGTGCCGCGCCCGTGGAGATCCGATGGTCGTTGGCCAGTCCGGGCCCGGAGACGAATGTTTCGATGCAGCCGGACTTGCCGCAGTAACACTCCGACCCGGGCAACGCCCCGGGCTGCGGCCAGGGCAGGGGATTGTGCCCCCACTCGCCGGCGATGCCGTTGGGGCCGTCGAGCGCGCGACCGTGCACCACGATGCCTGCGCCCACGCCGGTGCCGAGGATGACGCCGAATACGACTTCGGCGCCGGCGGCCGCGCCGTCGGTCGCCTCGGAAAGCGCGAAACAATTGGCGTCATTGGCGATGCGCACCGGGCGGCCGAGCAACGCTTCGAGGTCCTGCACGATCATTTGGCCGTTTAGACAGACCGAATTGGAATTGCGCAGCTTGCCGGTTGCCCGCGACAACGAGCCCGGCGTGCCGATGCCGACGCTGCTGCCGCCGGTGCCGAGATCGTGTTCGCTGTGCACGACCAGGTCGTGAATTGCCGCCAGCGTCGCGCGGTAATCATTGCGCGGGGTAGGGACACGCCGGCGCAGGCGCTCGCCGCCGGCGGCGTCGAAGGCGATGAGCTCGATCTTGCTGCCGCCGAGATCGATTCCGAGCCGCATTCCCGGCGCGGAGATCACCGGGTTTCTCTCTCGCGATCAGGTGAATGCATGATGTAATCGAGCCGTCAGGTGCTGCTGCCTTGGGATGACTCCGGGTATGGATGCATGTTGCATCCGAATGGTTGGCCGCGCGGATTTCCTAGCCATCCTTCATAAAACGGGGGAATGGAGCGGATTTTGAGCGCATTCTACCCGAGGATGAAATATTGTCTCGAAATGTCCCGGACCTTTAAGACCACGTTTGCTTTCTGCCTCCAGCTCGATGCCGATGCCAACCTCGCGCTCGCCGCGACCGCATTCAGAATGTTTTAATGGCACCCTGAAATACCCAAAACACGAAACTCTGAGGGGGAAAACGATGTCAGCCAATAAACCCGCCGAAACCGCCGAGGCCAAGAGCCTTGAGGGGACAAAGATCAAGTGGGATGACTCCAACATGAAGAGCTCTTACGCCAATGTGTGCAACGTCACCAGCACGCGCGAAGAGGTCGTCATGCTTTTCGGGATCAATCAGGCGTGGAACCGGGGACAGAAGGAAGTAACGATCCAACTGACCGACCGGATCATCATCAGCCCCTACGTGGCCAAGCGCCTTGCGACGCTGCTCGAAAGCGTGGTCAAGGAATACGAGAAGCGATTCGGTATCTTGAGCACTGAGAGTCCTGCCCAATAGTCCTGCCTAGTCGCCGGGTTACCGCTTGCGGATAATCCGGTGCCCACGGGGACGCAAATATGAGCTCGAATACCGACGCTTGTGATCCCCGAGCGCCGAACAAGTTTTTTTGGCGCCGATTCCGACCGAAAGTATCTTTTCAAGGGATTCAGCCGCTGATTGAAGTGAATTGACTTTGTTGACGTAACAGGATATTTCTAAAAAAAAGAATCAGAGCCTCGGCAGGGTCTATGATGAATTTGGTAGCGCTGTTTCGGCGGCCCAAGCCGGGCCATTCCCAGGTCGTGCCGTGCGGAATAGAGGTGATGTTTCATGTGTCTTCAGACACACGGGGCGGGGTGGTCTTCAGGAAGTTCAAGCGCGTTGCCGAAAAGTCAGGCTGAAATGCGCTAAATCAATAACAACACCACAATAGTTCCAGTACTATAAGAACAAGGGAGCGCCGGTTCCCGGCCTTGCGGGATGCGTTTCCCGCAGCGAAAGCACAATTGGACAAAACGAAACAGACGGGAACCCCCCGCCGCAATGACTGGGGCGGCACGCTGAACGACCCTGCCGGATTTTCTGCCCGTGCCACAACGGGCCAGATAACCTCCATTGCGCCACTTTGCCCCAGCCGCGCCGGCGTTCCGGCCGGGCCGGGCGCGCTGGCCTGACCCATGCGATCCGGCCCGTTCGCACGTTCTCCGCGCGACCGTCGCAGCGCCGACGTACTGCAGGAAAGCGAAGCCCGCTTCCGTGCGCTGGTGCAGAATTCATTCGACATCATTACGATCCACGATGAGCACGGAGTGACCATGTACGAGTCGCCCGCGGCATCGCGTCTGCTGGGTTATCCGCCCGGCGCGCTGATCGGCAAGACCCCGTTTGAAACCCTGCATCCAAAAGACGTGGACCGTGCGCGCGGCGCTTTCGAGGCCCTGCTGCGCGGCGAAACGCCGCCGTCGCCGCTGGTACTGCGCTTTCGCCATGCCGACGGCTCCTGGATCCACCTCGAGTTGCTTGGCAATAATCTTCTCGAGCATCCCGGCATCCGCGGCATCGTGCTCACCTCGCGCGATATCACCGAGCGCAGGCGCGCCGAACAGCGGGCGCAATTCCTCACCAACTACGACGTGCTCACCGGATTGCCCAACCGCTTCCTGATGCAGGACCGGCTCACCCAGGCGGTGGCGCAGGCGCATCACAACCGCCTGCGGGTTGCCGTCATGCACATCGACCTGGACCGCTTCAAGGTCGTAAACGAAACGCTAGGCCACTATGTCGGCGATGCGCTGCTGAAGCAGGCGGCCGAACGCATCCGCAAGGCCGCCCGTGAAGACGATACCGTGGCGCGGGTGGGAGGCGACGAGTTTACGATCGTGTTCCCCAACGTCACCAGCCTTCAGGCGCTGTCCACGACCGCCGAAAAGATACTCGACAATCTTGCCAAGCCATTTCCCACCGATGGGCAGGAGTCGTTCGTTTCCGCGTCCATTGGCCTGAGCCTGTACCCGGACGACGCCGCCACCGTGGACGAGATCATCAAGCATTCCGATGCGGCGATGTACAGCGCCAAGCACCTGGGACGCAACAACTTCCAGTTCTTCACCAACAATCTGAACCAGGAGGTGCACGAGCGCATGCTGATCGAGGGCGGGCTGCGCACCGCCATCCAACGTGACGAACTGAGCTTGCTGTATCAGCCGAAGATCGATCTCGCCACGCGCCAGATCTACGGCGCCGAAGCGTTGTTGCGCTGGGATCATCCCAAGCTCGGAAAGATCTCGCCGGCGCGCTTCATTCCGGTTGCGGAGGAGGCGGGGCTGGTCGGCCAGATCGGTGCGTGGGTACTGCACACCGCGTGCCGGCAAATCCGCGAATGGCAGGACACCGGCTTTGCGCTCCAGGTGGCGGTCAACGTCTCGGCCCGCCAGTTTCAGCAGTACGATCTCGCTGAGCTGGTCGTGGGAATCATGAACGACACCGGCGCGCGGCCCGAGAACCTCGAACTCGAACTTACCGAGAGCGCGGTCATGAACGACGCCGAGACCTCGATCGTCACGCTCGAACGACTGGCCGCCCTGGGCGCGCAGATCGCGATCGACGATTTCGGCACCGGCTACTCGAGCCTGTCGTATCTCAAGCGGCTGCCGCTCGACGTGCTCAAGATCGACCAGTCGTTCGTGCGCGACATTTCCTCTGATCAGAACGACGCGGCGATCGTGCGCGCGATCATCATGCTGGCGCACAGTCTCGGCATCAAGGTCATCGCCGAGGGCGTCGAGAACGAGGCCCAGCTCGCCTTCCTGAACGCCAACGGCTGCCAGTACGCGCAGGGTTACCTGTTCGGAAAGCCGCTCACCAACCGGAAGCTGGAACTGCTGATCACCGGGCAGCTCGAGAAGAAAGCCTCCAACGGATGAGCTCGGTCGCAACGATCGGGCCGCACGAGTTTTTCTCCACGGCGCAGCACACGATCGGTACTTCCTGCACGACCCCGGTTTAGGGAAGCTCTGATCAGGTTCCTCATGCGCGACCGAGGCGATTCGGGTCGAGGGCAAGTCGTCGATTCCGGCCACCGCCATGCCGTCGTAACTTACCACCACATCGACTTTCCGCATTCTCGCCTTCTGCGTCGGGCTGATCCTGTTCGCAGCCGATACCACCGCGTGCGAGCAGGCGTCCAGCAGTCTGTCGTCTGTTAGAATCGGCGACGGTTCCGCCGCGCTCGAAGAGGGGTTATGTCCAACGTCAGAATCGTCGCCTTCGCAGGAAGCCTGCGCAGCGGCTCGTTCAACAAGAAGCTGATCAGGATCGCCGCTGCCGGCGCGCGTGCCGCCGGCGCGGAGGTGACCGAGATCGATCTGCGAGATATCCCCATGCTGCTCTATGACGGCGACGTCGAGCGCGACCACGGACTGCCGCCGAACGCCAAGGTGTTCAAGCGCTTGCTGATCGAGCACCACGGGTTCCTGATCAGTTCGCCCGAGTACAACAGCGCTATTTCCGGCGTGTTGAAAAACGCCATCGACTGGGCCTCGCGCCCGGAGCCGAACGAGCCGGCGCTGGTGGCGTTCAAGGGCAAGGTTGCCGGTCTTGTGTCCGCGTCCCCCGGTAACCTTGGCGGTATCCGCGGTCTGGCGGTGCTGCGCTCGATCCTTTCCAATATCGGCGTCTTCGTGATTCCCACCCAGATGGCGATCAGCCGCGCCAACGATGCGTTCGAGCCGGGCGGCGAACTCAAGGACGAGCGCCAGCAGGCCGCCGTCGAATCCATCGGCGCCGAGGTAGTGAGCATTGCCGCGAAGCTGTTGGGGGTGATCGTTTGATTGGAGAGAACAGGCTTCGAGGTCTGCTGACAGGTCTGGCGCTGGTTGCGGCGACGGCGAGCGCGACCGAGTGGGTGGAGGTCGGCGCGGATACCGAAGCGAGGTACTACGTTGACGTGGACTCGATCAGCGTCGATGGCGACAACGTCAGCGTGCAGAAGCGCGGCGTCTACACCCACGTGCTCACGGACGACTTGGGCGGCCATCCGACCACGTTCAAGGAAACCATCGGCACCATCGAGCTGGATTGCGCCCGGCGCATCAATCGCGTCACGCGCATCGACATGATCGGTGAAGGCGGCGAGGTGGTGTGGTCCTCCGGCCCGCTGAAGAAACGCATGTGGGAAGAGATCCGGCCCAACAGCCATGCGCAGGCCACGCTGGAAGTGGTCTGCGAACGTCTGAAAAGAACCTGAAGCACGTTCAACTGGAGGTCGAACCGATGGTGGAGAGGAAATGAAGACGACCTGGTCCGCGATCCTGTTGATGCTGGCTACCGGTACCGTGTCGGCGGCACAGGTGCAAGTGTTCTCGCCGCAGGGTGAGGTCAAGGGCGTGCGCCAGGTGGCGGTGCGGTTTTCCGAACCGATGGTTGCCTTCGGCGATCCGCGGCTGCCGGAGCCTTTCGACATCGAATGTCCCGAGCCCGGCACTGGGCGCTGGGCAGACCAGAAGAACTGGGTGTACGACTTCGGCCGCGATCTGCCTGCCGGGGTGCGCTGCAGTTTCCGCTTGAAGGCCGATCTCCGGTCGTTGGCCGGCGACCGGCTCGAAGGCGCTCACGCCTTCGAGTTTTCCACCGGCGGACCCGCGATCGTGGAAACGCTGCCGTACGCAGGCGTGGCGGTGGACGAAGAGCAGATCTTGATCCTCGGTCTCGACGCGGCGGCCACCGATGAATCCATCGCCGCCAACGCTTACTGCGATATCAAAGGCATCACCGAGCGGGTTGATGTGCGGGTGCTCGCCGGCGACGAGCGCCGCGTGGTGCTCGACGCGCGCAAGGACTTCGTGCATCGATTTGTGCAGTCGCTGATGCGCGGCACGCGCATGGACAGGATGCTCAAGAGCGATGACGCGGGCGGTTTGCCCATCGCCGTGGTGCAGTGCAAGCGGCGGCTGCCGAACAACGCCGAAATCCGCCTGGTGTGGGGCAAGGGAATCGTGTCCGCGAGCGGCGTAGCGACCAGCCAGGACCAGACCATCGCCTACCGGGTGCGCGATACCTTCCAGGCCCGATTCTCCTGCGATCGGGTGAACAAGGATGCGCAGTGCCTTCCGATCATGCCGATGCGGCTTTCGTTCACCGCGCCGGTTGCGAGATCCACGGCCGAGAAAATCACACTCAAGACCGCGGCCGGCAAGGCCTACCCGGCCGAGCTGCCGGATGCGCGCAACGCCGCCGAGTTCGTCGAGGAAGTGAGTTTCACCGGACCGTTCTCCGAACGCGCGCAATTCACGCTGGAGATGCCCCTGGACGTGACCGATGACGCCGGACGCAAGCTCGCCAATCAGAAGCGTTTCCCGCTGCAAGTGCGCACCGACGAGTACCCGCCGTTGGCCAAGTTCCCGGCGCGCTTCGGCATCATCGAACTCAAGGGCGACGGCATGATGCCGGTGACGCTGCGCAACCTGGAGGCGATGGTCGAGACGCGCTTGATCAAGACCCGCAAGCTGGATGACCCTGCCGCGGATCAGGCGATCAACAGGCTGAAGAAAGAACTCGACGAGTCCGGGCACGACGAGACCGGCACCGTGCCCGGCAGTTATTCGCGGGTCGCGGACGGCGACGTGATGGCGATAGTGGAGTGGATGAAGCGCCTCGGGCAGATGGAGCACGATCGCTGGGGATACGACGAAAAGAAGCAGGAGCAGGTGCTCGAATACCAGGTGGGGCAGTCGTCGATATTCACGGAGCGCGACCGCATCCGCCGCATGCAAGTGCCCAAGCCGCAGGGTGCGCGCGCCTTCGAAGTGGTCGGCATACCACTGAAGAAACCCGGGTTCTACGTGGTCGAACTGGCGAGCCCGCGGCTCGGCGCGGCATTGCTGAAGGCGCGCAACAAGCCTTACTACGTGCAGTCGGCGGCGCTGGTGACCAACCTTGCGGTGCATTTCAAGTGGGGCCGCGAGATTTCGCTGGTGTGGGTGACCACGCTGGATACCGGCGTGCCGGTGCCCAAGGCGCAGGTGGCGATCCAGGATTGCAGCGGCAAGGTTTATTACCGCGGGCAGACCGACGCGCAGGGCCGTGTCCGTATCGCGGCGGTATTGCCCGCGCGCGAACGCCTCTCTGCCTGCCTGACCGGCTATGACAGGCAACTTCTGGCCTCCGCGCGCGCGGGCGATGACCTGTCGTTCGTCCTGTCGGAATGGAACGAGGGCATATCGCGTTGGCGCTTCAACCTGCGCAGCGGAAGTTTCGCCGGCCCGTATATCGCCACCACGGTATTCGACCGCACGTTGCTGCGTGCCGGCGAGACCGTGAGCATGAAGCACTTCTATCGCAGGCACGGTGCCAAGGGCTTCGCGTTCGTTCCGGTGGCCGGCCTGCCGAAGAAAGTCGTGATCCAGCACCAGGGCTCGGATGAGAAATACGAAGTGCCTCTGACCTGGGACGCGCGCAACAGCGCCGAGACCGTGTGGAAAATCCCCGAAGGCGCAAAAAAAGGCAGCTACGCGGTGTTGATGACCGACTTGCTGGACGCACAGCCGGGTTCGCGCGGCAACACCCGCACTTCGGGCAGTTTCCGCGTCGAGGAATTCCGCGTGCCGCTGCTGAAGGCGGAGATATCCGGACCGAAAGCGCCGCAGGTGAAACCGGAAAGCGTGAACCTGGACCTGAGCCTGCGTTATCTCTCCGGCGGCGGCGCCGGCTACGCGCCGGTGAAAGTGCGCGCGGTGGTGCGCCCGAAGATGGTGAGCTTCCGCGACTACGAAGGCCTTGCCTTCGCCAACGGCAAGGTGGTCGCCGGCATCGAGCAGCAGGGCGGCTACCAGTGGTTCGCCGGCGAGTACGAACTCGAGGACGCGGACGCTGAAGCGCCGGTCCCGGCGGTGCCGGGCAGCGGCGTGCGGCCGCTCAAGTTGATTGCGCTCGACCTCGACGCCACCGGCTCGGCGCGTGTGAACCTTCCGGGGCTGCCCGCCAGCGACAGCCCGCAGGAGTTGAACGCCGAGATGGAATACTCCGACCCGAACGGCGAGGTGCTGACCACATCGACAAGATTGGCGCTGTGGCCGTCGAAAGTGATCCTCGGCATCAAGCCGGATTCCTGGGCGCTGTCGCAGGAGCAGCTCAAGTTCCAGGTGATCGCGCTCGACCTCGCCGGCAAGCCGGTCAAGAACCAGCAGGTCCAGGTGCAACTCTACGTGCGCAACATGTTCACCCACAGAAAACGCCTGGTAGGCGGCTTCTACGGATACGAGAGCGGCGCCGAGGTGAAGCAGCTCGATGTTGCCTGCGCCGGCAAGACCGACGAGCGCGGGCGGCTGTTCTGCGCGGTGAAGCCGCCGGTGTCCGGCAACATCCTCATGGCAGCGGAAACGAAAGACCGCGACGGCAACGTCGCCTACGCCAACGGCTCGGCCTGGGTGGCAGGCAAGGACGCGTGGTGGTTCGACCAGAGCAACGATGACCGCATCGACGTGATTCCCGAGCGCAAGCGCTACGAACCGGGCGAGACCGCGCAGTTGCAGGTGCGCATGCCGTTCCAAGGGGCCACCGCGCTGATCACGATCGAGCGCGAGGGCGTGGTCGAATCCTTCGTGCAGCCGCTCTCGGGAGCAGCGCCGGTGGTGAAGGTTCCGATCAAGGGCAATTACGCACCCAATGTCTTCGTGTCGGTGCTGGTGGTGCGCGGGCGCATTGCGGACCTGCAGCCGACGGCACTGGTGGACCTCGGCAAGCCGGCTTTCAAGATGGGCGTGGCGGAGATCAGCGTCGGCTGGCGGGCGCACGAACTGGGCGTGAACGTCAGCGCCGGCAAACCGGCATACAAGGTTCGCGAGAAGGCGCGGGTCGCGGTGCAGGTGACACAGCGCATCGGCGGCAAGCGGGTGCCGGTGAAGTCGGGCGAAGTGGCGATTGCCGCAGTCGACGAAGGCCTGCTCGAACTGTTGCCCAACGACTCGTGGAAACTGCTGGATGCGATGATGCGGCCGCGCGGAATCGAGGTGGATACCTCGACGGCGTCCATGCAAGTAGTCGGCAAGCGCCACTACGGCCGCAAGGCGTTGCCGCAGGGCGGAGGCGGCGGGCGCCAGACCGCGAGGGAACTTTTCGACACGCTGCTGCTGTGGAAGGCACGCCTGCCGCTGGATGACAAGGGCAGGGCGGTGGTGGACATACCGCTCAAGGATTCGCTCACATCGTTTCGCATCATCGCGGTCGCGGAGTCCGGTTCCGGGTTGTTCGGCACCGGCGAAACTTCGATCCGCGCCACGCAGGACCTGATGTTGCTCTCCGGCGTGCCGCCGCTGGTGCGCGAGGGCGACCGTTTCGATTCGCGCTTCACCGTTCGCAATGCCTCGGAGCGCGTGATGGACGTGGAAGTGAACGCAAACGTGGAGGGCAAGTCGCTGCCGGCCTCGCGCTTGACGCTTGCCGCCGGCGAGGCGCGCGACATTGGCTGGGAGGCTAAGGTCCCCGTGAACGCCAACGTCTTGCGCTGGGAAGTTACCGCATCGGAGCTGTCGGCATCGGGCAAGGTGGTTGCGGACCGGCTCAAGGTGTCGCAGAAGGTGATCGCCGCGATACCGGTCCGCACATTCCAGGCCACGATCACCCAGCTCGAGCGGCCGTTGGAACTCGCGGTGAGAATCCCGGATGACGCGCTGCCCGAACGCGGCGGCGTGAGCGTTGCGCTGGCGCCGAAGCTCGCTGGCCCGCTGCCGGGCGTGCGCGAATACATGGGCGCCTATACCTACACCTGCCTCGAACAGCGCATATCGCGCGCTGTCGCGCTGCGCGACCAGGCTCTGTGGCTGCGGGCCATGGACGATTTGCCTTCGTTCCTCGATAGGGATGGGTTCGCCAAGTATTTCGCGCTGGAACGCATGGGCAGCGATACGCTGACCGCTTACATCCTGGCGATCGCGCACGAATCGGGCTGGAGCGTTCCCGAGGGCGTGCGCGGCAGGATGCAGAACGCGCTGACCGCTTTCGTTACCGGCCGCGCCAGGCGCGATTCGCCGTTGCCGACCGCGGACCTGACGATCCGCAAGGTGGCGGCGCTGGAAGCCTTGTCGCGCTACCAGGCGCTCGAGCCGAACTGGCTCGATTCGATTGCCGCGGAGCCGAACCTGTGGCCGACTTCGGCGGTGCTAGACTGGTACGGGGTGATGAAGCGCGGCGAGGCGCTGAAAGATCGCGACAAGCGCCTTGCCGAGGCCGAGCAGATCGTGCGCTCGCGGCTCAACTTCCAGGGCACGACCATGGGATTCTCCACCGAGCGCACGGACCATCTGTGGTGGCTGATGATCTCCGCCGACGTGAATGCCAACCGGCTGCTGCTGGCCTTCATGGAATCGGACCAGTGGCGCGAGGATATGCCGCGGTTGACCCGCGGCGCGCTCGGCCGGCAGCATCGCGGCCGCTGGAACACCACGGTGGCCAATGCCTGGGGCGTGCTGGCGTTGGAAAAATTCTCTACAAAATTCGAAGCGGAACCGGTGACGGGACAGACCCAGGCGCGGCTCAATGAGCAGCAGGACACGCTCGATTGGGGCAGGCAGGCACAGGGGGGCGTGCTGGAATTCAAGTGGCCGCCGGCGGAGGCTGCGCTCTCGGTCAGCCAGTCCGGCACCGGCAAGCCGTGGATCACTGTGCAAAGTCGCGCGGCGATCCCGTTGAAATCGGCGCTGTCCAGCGGGTTTAGGGTCGTGAAGACCGTCACGCCGTTGGAGACCAAGATACCGGGAGAACGGCAGCACGGACAGTTCAACCGTGGCGATGTGGTGCGGGTGCGGCTGGAACTGGAAACGCAGTCCGACATGGCCTGGGTGGTGGTGGATGACCCGGTGGCTGCGGGTTCGGCGATCCTCGGCACCGGCCTGGCGAAGGACTCGCAGATCCTGTCCTCCGGCGAGCAGAAGCGCGGCTTCGTCTGGCCGGCGTTCGAGGAACGGACTTTCGATGCCTTCCGGGCCTATTATCGCTTCGTCCCCGAGGGCTCCTGGGTGGTCGAGTACACTTTGCGACTGAACAACGTCGGCCGCTTCGAACTGCCGCCGACGCGGGTCGAGGCGATGTATGCGCCGGAGATGTTCGGCGAATTGCCGAATGATGCCGTTACGGTAAATCCGTAACGGCCGTGAATGTCGTGAATATCGTAACGACCGTGAATGTCGTGAATATCGTGAGTTTGGTAAGACCATGAGCAAGGTTGAGGCCGTGCAATCCGACATAGCTCAAACAGCCTGGCGTGAGAAAGGGCGGACGCGCGCCTTTAGATCGGCATTCACGACATTCACGATATTCACGGTATTCACGACCGCCATTGCCGCAACGCCCGCGCTCGCCGAAATTCCAAACTTCGACACAATCAGAACGAGCTGGAACAGTACTGAAGGCATGCTGCTCGATCGCCACGGCGTGCTGATCCATGAGTTGCGGGTGGTCGAGCGCGGCCGGCGCCTGGAGTGGACCACGCTCGCGGAAATTTCGCCCGCGGCGCTGGCCACCATCATCCGTGCCGAGGACAAGCGCTTCTACCACCACAGCGGCGTGGACTGGCTGGCGCTGTCGGACGCCGCACTCGATACGCTGCTGTTCTCGCAGCCGCGCGGCGCCTCGACCATTTCCATGCAAGTGGCTGCGCACCTGGACGATGCGCTGCGCCCTAGCGGGGAGAAGCGCACCGTGTCGCAGAAGTGGGACCAGATCAAGGCGGCGAAGGAACTGGAACGGGTCTGGAGCAAAAGCCAGATCCTCGAGGCTTACCTGAATCTCTCGACATTCCGCGGCGAATTGCAGGGGATCGCGGCGGCATCGCGGGGATTGTTCGGCAAGAGCCCTGACGGGCTAGACGAGCGCGAGTCGCTGCTGCTCGCGGTATTGTTGCGTGGCCCGAACAGCAAGCCGGAAACGGCGGCGAGACGTGCCTGCGCACTAGCGGGAAGCATGAAGCTCGACCTCGCCTGCCCGCAGCTCGAGACCCTGGCGCAGGCGGGATTATCGGGCGCGCCGAACATCGCCCCACGCGCGTCGCTTGCGCCGCACATCGCACGCGAACTGCTTTCCGCGGAACGAGCGCGGGTACAGACCACGCTGGACGCGGGGTTGCAGGCCTTTGCGGCCGAAGTGCTGCAGCAGCAGCTCATTGCGCTGGCCGAGCAGCACGTCGCGGACGGCGCGGTGCTGGTGTTGGACAACAGGACGGGGGAGGTGCTGGCCTACGTCGGCAATGCCGGCGACGGCGCCAGCGCGTTCTACGTGGACGGCGTACGCGCCGCGCGCCAGGCCGGTTCGACGCTCAAACCTTTTCTCTATCAGATGGCCCTCGAGGACAGGCTGATCACCAATGCATCCCTCATCGACGACTCGCCGGTTAACCTGATCACGCCGACCGGGTTGTACGTTCCGCAGAATTACGACCGCGACTTCAAGGGGCTTACCAGCGTGCGCACGGCACTGGCATCCTCGCTCAACGTGCCGGCGGTACGAACGCTCATGCTGGTCGGCGTGGACGAATTCGCGGAGCGGTTGAAGATGCTTGGTTTCGACGATGTCACCGGGGACGGAGACTTCTACGGATATTCTCTGGCGCTTGGCTCGGCGGAGGTCAGCCTGTGGCAGCTTGCCAACGCTTACCGGGCGCTCGTCAACGGCGGACACTGGTCGCCGCTCAAGCTGGAGCGCGCGACCAGGACCGCCGCGACAGCGCTGCTGGATCCTGCCGCGTCCTACCTCATCGCGGACGTGCTTGCCGATCCGCTCGCACGCAGCGTCACTTTCGGCCTGGACAATCCGTTGTCCTCGCGTCACTGGGCGGCGGTGAAAACCGGCACCAGCAAGGACACGCGCGACAACTGGTGCATCGGCTTCACCGATCGTTACACGATAGGTGTGTGGGTGGGTAACTTCGACGGCAGCGCCATGCGCGATGTTTCCGGCGTGACCGGCGCGGCGCCGGTATGGCTGGAGATGGTGAACTACTTGCATCGCCGCCAGGCCTCGGTTGCGCCGGATGCGCCGGAGGGTGTGGTGCGGATGCAGATCCACTACGATCAGGACGTCGAGCCCGCGCGCACGGAAGCGTTTCTGGCCGGCACCGAAACCGCGCGTATCGCCGCCAAAGACGCCGCCGCAATCCATCCAGGCATCGCCTATCCGGGCAACGGCACTATCATCGCGCTCGACCCGGACATTCCGGAGTCGGTGCAGCGGGTGCGCTTCGTGATCTCGCCGCAAGTGGCAGGGTATCGCTGGCGCCTGGATGGCGAGGAGATCGGCCTGTCCGATGAGCCGATGTTCTGGGTGCCGCGGCCCGGGAGCCACGAACTGTCGCTCCTGGACCAAAGCGGCACTGCGGTGGATCAGGTACGCTTTGAAGTGCGTGGCACCATCCGCCAGTCGCAGGCGCAGTAATGTGGAGAAGCTCAAGGCACCTGAAAAAATGCGCTTACCACGGAGGACGCGGAGGACACGGAGGAAAACCAGAAACCAGGGAAAACGTGTGGGAGTTAAAAACAGACCCGGTACCAAAGTGAACTCCGATGGCAGGTTTTAACTCTCGAAGGTTCTTTTTCTGCTCTTGCCTTTCCTCCGTGTCCTTTGCGTCCTCCGTGGTAAGTGATGGTCTATTACGAAGCCGAAGGCGGGAGGAAGACAAAACGTCATGTGCGGCCGCTACGACCTGAACAGCCCGCCGATAAAGCTCAAGACCAGCTTCCAGACGGATTTCGGGCGCATCGCCCAGGAGTTGAGCCCGCGCTACAACATTGCGCCGTCCGTGCGGGTGCCGGTGGTTCGCATCGAAGACGGCGAGCGCTGCGCGGCGATGACGACCTGGGGCCTGGTTCCGCGCTGGGCCAAGGATCTTTCCGGGATCAAGCCGATCAATGCGCGAGGTGAGTCGGTCGCCGAAAAGCCGATGTTCCGCGACGCCTTCAAGCGGCGGCGCTGCCTGATTCCGGCTGACGGTTTCTACGAGTGGAAGCGCAGCGCATCGGGCAAGCAGCCCTGGCGCTTTACCATGACGGACAAGGAACCGTTCGCGGTGGCGGGAATATGGGAAGAATGGGGCAAGGAAGGGGAGAAACTGGAAACCTGCGCCATCATCACCATCGGCGCCAACGAATTGATGGCGCCGATTCACGATCGCATGCCGGTGATCATCGCTCACGAGGGGTATGCGCGATGGCTCGATCCGGCAAACGAATCCCCTTTCGAACTGCTGGCCCCGTATCCCGCGGAGAACATGATCGCCTATCCTGTCAGCACCCGGGTCAACAGTCCGAAGAACGATGATTCCGGCCTGATCGAGCCCTTGCCGCAGAAAAACTGAAGTCCTCGATCACTTCCCACTGCAAAACGAGTACCGCGAGCAGCGGTCAACGCAGCGGTTCACCGGGCTGGCCGCCGCAGCACAGGGATCAAGTTGCCGAAAGCCGTCCGGTGAAATCCAGCGGCGGCTCGCTCCGGACGAACGTCACCGGCACCGGCGAAAGGTGCAGCACCTTGTTGGATACGGACCCGAGCAGCATTCCTGCCACACGCCCATGTCCGTGGGTTCCCATCAGGATTCCATCCGCCCCCAGTTCTTTTGCTTTCGTGACAATGGTCTCGGCCACGGGACCGACCGCGCGATGGGTCGTGAAGGCGATGCCGGCCTTCTTGAGGAGCTTCTCGGCAGATGCCAGTCCCCTGGAGCCTTGCTCGTAATAGTAGGTGTCGATCTTGGCGGGATCGAGAAAAACCAGGGTTGCCTCGACGAAGATACGCGGCTGGACATTCAGCAAGTGGATGTCCATCGGCCCCGACTTCTGAACCAGCTTTACGGCTTCCTCGATGGCCCGCTCCGAGCATGCGGACCCGTCTACCGGTACCAGAATGGTTCTCAAGGTTCTCTCCTTTGATCGTTGGGAATGTCTGCTTTGAATTCAGGGCCCTTTATAGGGCAGGCCGCGGCCGGGGCCGTTGACGCCGGTCAAGGTTGACGCAATAGGAAAAGCCGCGAAGTGCCGGTCTTCCGGGCCCGTGCCGGCCTTTCGGTGAATTCTTGAAACAATTCGAAATGCCCGCCACCCGGCGGGCCTTTTTTCCCCGGCGATCGCGACCGGCGGCCGGTTGATCCAGGTCAAAGCTGGCGAAGCTGAAGGCGAATAGCATGATTTCCGTTGCATTCGTTCCCCAGTCAACGGAAGGGCATGACATGAAAGCAAACGTAGGAAACGCGGATCGCGTCATCCGCATCGCCGCCGGCATCCTGATTCTGAGCGCGGTTTTTCTGCTGGAAGGCAACGCACGATGGTTCGGCCTGATCGGCATCGTTCCGCTTGCCACCGGCCTCATCCGCTGGTGCCCCGCTTACAGTCTTCTGGGAACGAACACCTGCGGGAGCGGAAGCAAGCCGGCATAATTTGACGATCTCCGGGCGGGCCGCGGAGATCAGACTCCGCGGCCCGCTCTTTTGCCAACGCCCGGAATGACAATCGAGTTCAGCCCGTGCGCGGGTGGTTCAGAATAACGACGACATGTCAGCCGATTCTGCCGCAATCCAGGCAATGATCGCTTCCGCGGAAGAGGGCAATTGCTATCACTGCGGGTTGCCGATTCCTTCCGGGTCCCGCTATCGCGTGCCCATCGGGGACGCGCTGCGCGCCATGTGCTGCGCCGGCTGCGAGGCTGTGGCGAAGGCGATCGTGAATGCGGGGCTGACCGATTACTACGAGAAGCGCGACAGGTTCCCCGGCTCGCCGCGCGCAGCGCTGCCGGAAGCCGCCTCCGACCTGACGGTGTTTGACCGCGAGGAAATCCAGCAAGGCTTCGTCACCCGTCCCGGCGAGCACGAACGCGAGGCCGCGCTAATCCTCGAGGGCGTAACCTGTCCGGCCTGCATCTGGCTGAACGAAACACATGTTGCACACCTGCCCGGCGTGACTGCGGTGCACATCAATTACACTACCCGGCGCGCCCGCGTGCGCTGGGACGCGGAGCGCACCCGTCTTTCGGTCATCCTCGACGCCATCCGCGCGATCGGTTATCGCGTCTACCCCTACGACATCAGAGCACTCGAGGACAGCCGGCGGCGGGAGCGTCGCGGCGCCTTGCTGCGGCTGGCGGTGGCGGGACTGGGGATGATGCAGGTGATGATGTACGCGGTGCCAGCGTACGTTGCCGGCGAGGGCGACATCAGCCGCGACATCGGGAGCCTCATGCGCTGGGCCGGCTTGCTGCTCACGATCCCGGTCGTTTTTTACTCGTCTGCGCCATTCTTTCGCGGCGCGTTGCGCGACTGGCGAACGCGGCGCGTCGGCATGGACGTACCGGTGGCACTCGGCATCGCCATCGCATTCGCGGCCAGCACCGTGGCGACCGTCACCGCTGGGGGCGCCGTGTACTTCGATTCGGTGGCGATGTTCGTTTTCTTCCTGCTCGGCGGCCGCTATCTGGAACTTCGCGCGCGGCAGAGCGCGGCTGAATACCTGGAGTACCTGTCACGGGCACTGCCGGCGGTGGCAAGCCGGCT
>CAYNFN010000431.1:0-2255 GCA_964396485.1 uncultured Alcaligenaceae bacterium | reverse complement strand
CACCGGCCAAGTGATGCACCCGCTCGCTCACCACGATGCTGCCCGGCTGTGCAATACCCTGTAGCCGGGAGGC
The DNA here is from genome assembly GCA_964396485.1 of uncultured Alcaligenaceae bacterium. Classification (GTDB taxonomy): domain Bacteria; phylum Pseudomonadota; class Gammaproteobacteria; order Burkholderiales; family JACQAP01; genus JACQAP01. The sequence goes on along the minus strand of CAYNFN010000431.1, from coordinate 2,182 downwards.
CAGGTTCATTGTCTCGCCCACTGCGCCCTTCTCGGCCGAGGACACCACCACCAGGCCTGTGGCGATGCCGATCCTCACCGCGAGATGGCCGGCGTCGGCAACGTCGAGCTTAGATAGCGACTCGATGATTTCCAGTGCGGCACGGATGGCCCGCTCGGCTTCGCCTTCGTGCGCCAGCGGATAGCCGAAGAAAGCGACGATGCCATCGCCCAGGCGCTGGAACACGTAGCCCGCGTAGCGCGTGATGCACACCGCGCAGGCATCCTCGGAGCTGCGGATGATCCGCTGCAGAACTTCGGGATCGACACGATTGGCGAGTTCGGTGAAGCCCACCATGTCGCAGAACAAGACAGTGAGCTGGCGGCGTTCGCCTTCGATATTGGACGACGATTCCGGCGAGCTCTTCCGATCGATAGGCAAGGCAGCAGGTGCTGTTGCCGCGCGGGAATTCAACTCCTCGATAGCCCTGAGCAGTTTTCGACGGTGGCCCAGGGAGATCCCGAGTTTCTCCAGATCGCTGTCCGACAGCAGACGGATGGCGTCGAAATCGACATCGCTTTCGACGAAGACCTCTACGTAGCGCTTCAGCCCGAGGCCCGCAAGCCACTGTGAAAGTGCGTCCATCTTCTCTAGCCGCGGCCGCTCGCGAGAGCGCGTCCCCTTCCAGTCAGCGCAGGACACCTCTCGTGCAGCAGTACTCTCATTGCCCCTCGACGGGGCCAAAGGGCAGCCAGCTCTTACCGTCGAAGCGGAACATCTGGAACTGCTCGAGCGGGAAATAGTCCGTGGGGGTGGTGGTCGCAGTAATGCCCGGATACAGCATCGGGAGCGCGACGTGGTCCATGTGGGTGGCGACCCGCATGACGTTTTCGCGGGTCAGATCGTCGCCGCACGCGCGCAATACGTACTCCAGGGCCTGTGCGACCTGGTAGCCGTAGGTCACGATCCCGTCCTCGGCATCGCCTTGCGGAAACCACTGCTTCGCCCACGCAAAATAGTCTTGCATCGCCGGATCGCTCCGAATGCCCGGAAACTCGGGAGACTTGCCGTAGTAGCCGGTGATGAAGCCCACTGCGGTGTGCAAACCCGCGGGATTGAGGATCCCATGCGGGGAGGCCCCGGCCACCGCGATGTAGACCTGCGGCCGCCAGCCGATGTCGTAGATCTTGCGGTAGGCCTGGCTGGCATGTTTTCCCGCTGCGGCGGCGAAGTAGGTGTCCGCGCCGGACGCCTTCAAGGTGATGATCTGAGAGTCCACCGTCGGATCGGAGAACTCGTAGGTCTGCTCGCCGACGATCATGCTCGAGGCCCGCGCACCGAGGCCCTCCTTGAAACCCTTTACGTAGTCACGTCCGTAGTCGTCGTTGATCGAGAGAATCGCAATTTTGGCGTTTGGCCGGTTCGCGAGGATGTGCTTGGCGTACAGCCGTCCTTCCATTTGATGGCTGCCGCCCCAGCCTATGGTCCAGGGATAGGCCTTGTAGTCGCCCCAGACCGCATCGCCGCCCGCCACGAAGAGATGCGGCACTTTCTGGGTGTTGAGGTATTTACGCACAGCAACGTTGGTTGCAGTGCCGACCGAATTGAAGATCAGCAGGACCTGCTCCTGCTCGACCAGCTTGCGCACCTGCTCGACGGTCTTGGGCGGCAGGTAACCGTCGTCGAGGCTGACCAGCCTGATCTTGCGCCCATTGATCCCGCCCTTGGCGTTGATCGTTTCGAAGTAGGCGAGCTGCGCTCGGCCGATCTGACCGTACGCCGAGAGCGCGCCGCTGTAGGGCATGGTCTGCCCGATCTTGATCTCGGTGTCGCTTGCACCGGGACCGTAACGTTTCTGCGCCAGCGCATCGGCGCCGGTAAGACAGAACAGCAGCGACAGAACGACAAACTGCAAAGGTGTGATCCGCATCTTGTTCTCCTTCTGTTTGTCAGGCTGGGGACGCCGAATTTGGGATTTACTCTAGCTGGCCGAGCGGCACATTAGCGTCCTCAAGTCCATAGGGTCTGTTGAAGGGCCGTCACGTCGGCCATCTATACCCGCGCTTCCCAAGGATCCACGAGAGGTACTCGTAAGTCACTAAAGTGCCGGACGTTTCGGGTTGCCAGCGCTGCCCCTCGAGCAAGCGCAATTCCGGCGATCAATGTGTCTCGAATATCGACGGCACGTCCAGCCTTGCGCCTG
>CAYNFN010000430.1:0-2559 GCA_964396485.1 uncultured Alcaligenaceae bacterium | reverse complement strand
TGAGGCAACGGCAGATTGCGGCACGTGCGGATCGCAACCCAGCAGGCGCATGCCGAAGGGTTGCACAAGGCGGAAGATTTCCATGCCGATATTACCCACGCCGATCACGCCGAGCGTGCGTCCCATCAGGCCGCTGCCGAGGTAATTGCCTTTTTCGCCCCAGCGGCCTTCGCGGGTCAGACGATCTTTCAGGAACATGCGGTGCGCCAGCGCCAGCACGAATCCGATCACGCTCGCCGCCACCGGACGGCGCACGCCATCGGGCGTGATGGTCAGCATGACGCCATTTTCAGTGCAGGCCGGCACATCCACCGAGTCGTAACCCACTCCAAAACGCGCGATCAGCTTAACTTTTCGATCCGAACCCGAAAGCGTTGCACGGGTGACCGCGGCGCTCATCACGCACAACGCATCGTAAGCCGCCCCATGGGCAGGCGTAAGCTCCGCTACCTTCTCGGCAAGGAACTCCCATTCGACCGCCGGATCATTCAATACTTTCATCGCCTCTTCGCCGAACACGGTGCCGTTGGCAGTGATTGCGTCGCGGGTGATTCCGATTCGGAAATGTTTGGTCATTTGCCCCTCTATTGAGAATAACGTAACTGCATGACATTTCCCTCACCCCGACCCCTCTCCCGGAGGGAGAGGGACAACTGAAACCCTCGCCCTCCGGGACAAGGGAACACGTGAAGCGGAGCAGAGGGTGCCGCGCAGCGGCGGGTGAGGGCAGCAGTCGCATAAGTGCGGTCACGCTGTTATGTAAAACTCAATAGTTAGTCAGCGGCTGGTAGCTGTTGTGGCTGCGGGGTTCGTGAATGTCGTGAATACGTGTAAACGAGCTTGCCGAGTTTCAATGCAGGCTAACGTTTGCGAAGCCAACGTTACGCCGGAGCTAATATCGTGGTTCGTAAGGGCAAAATCACGATGCATCTCCGACATTCACGGCATTCACGATATTCACGATATTCACGTCCGCTTACATGGAAGCGGAGAACGCCCCGTCCGTCACCAGGATATGGCCGTTGACGTAGGATGCTTCGTCGGAAGCCAGGAACACCGCGACGGGGCCGATCTCGTCGAGCTTGCCCCAGCGGCCGGCCGGCGTGCGTTTGCACACCCAGTCGTTGAACTCCTTGTTCTGGATCAGCGCGGTGTTCATCTCGGTGGCGAAATAACCGGGTGCAATCGAGTTGACGGTAATGTTGTGCTGCGCCAGCTCGACCGCCAGTTCCCGGGTCAGGGCATGAACCGCGCCCTTGCTGGCGATATACGCCGAAATCGTGGGCCTGGCGAGAATGGCGCTGACCGAGCCGGTCATGATGATGCGCCCGCGCTTTGCCGGAATCATGACTTTCGCCGCTTCCTTTGCCAGCGCCCACACGGCGGTGAGGTTGGTGGCGACGACCCGCTCGAAGTCTGCGGCGTCGAACTCGGTGATCGGCTTGCGGTGCTGAATGCCGGCGTTGGCAACCAGGATGTCGAAGCGGCCGTGTTTTCTTGCCGCGGCACCGATACATGCGGCACCGGCGGCATGGTCGGTGACGTCGAAGGCTGCCGCTTCGCCCTTGATCCCCTTGGCGGCGAGTTCCTTGACCCGCTCTTTCAGTGCGGCTTCATCGCGCGCGTTCAGAATCACGTGTGCGCCGGCGGAAGCCAGCGACTGCGCCATCGCCCAGCCCAGCCCGCGCGAGGCGCCGGTGATTAGCGCCACCTTCCCGGCGAGATTGAACATAGTGCCTCCTCCAGTGTTTATTGTTCTTTTATCGCTTGTTGTTCGTGAATATCGTGAATATCGTAAATGCCGTGAATGTCGTAGAGCAAAGTCACAGGCAAATAACCTGCGGCCTTCGGCTTTTGGACCTAAGTCTTTTCGACAGTCACGATATTCACGTTATTCACGACATTCACGCATGCCCTGACGCTTCGCGTCAGGGCATGTACTGTCCGCCGTTGACTTCCAGGATCTGCCCGGTCATGTATCCCGACATCTGCTCGGAAGCCAGGAACAGGAAGGCGCCGGCGCATTCCTCGGCGGTGCCGAGCCTGTTCATCGGGATGGTGGCCCTGAAGCCTTCGAGCATCTGCGGCGTGGAATAGCGCTCGTGGAAAGGCGTGACGATCACTCCGGGTGCGACCGCGTTGACGCGAATCCTGTCCTTCACCAGTTCCTTTGCGAGACCGCGGGTCATGGTGCTGACGAAGCCCTTGGATCCGGCGTACAACGAGGCTCCCGGTCCGCCGCCGTGGCGTGCCGCCACCGAAGTGACGTTGATAATGGCACCACCGCTGCCCTGCTTGCGCATGTGTTGCGCGGCCGCTCCGGTGCAGATCATCGCGGAGCGCACATTCAGATAAACTACTTTGTCGAACAGTTCGTCGGTGATTGACTCGACCGGCGCGCGCTCGATCAGCCCGCCCGCATTATTGATCAATACGTCGATGCGGCCGAATCCCGAGACCGTCTTGTCCACGATCTGCCGGCAGATCGCGGAATCGGTGACATCGCCGGCCACCAGCATCGCTTTGCCGCCGGCCTTTTCCACTGCCGCCGCGACTTTC
>CAYNFN010000429.1:0-11479 GCA_964396485.1 uncultured Alcaligenaceae bacterium | reverse complement strand
CGGCAACGGCGGTACGCTCAACGTCTATAGCCAGATCGGTCTGGTGATGTTGGTCGGGTTGATCACCAAAAACGGCATTCTGATCGTGGAATTTGCCAACCAGCAGCGCCGGCAGGGCCTGGCTTTGTTCGATGCCGTGGTCGAGGCCTCGGCATTGCGCCTGCGCCCGATCCTGATGACGACGCTTGCCACCGTTTTGGGCTCGCTTCCTCTCGCTATCTCCTCCGGTGCCGGCTCTGAGGCCCGTCAGGCGATCGGTTGGGTGGTGGTGGGCGGCATGAGCCTGGGAACGCTACTGACGTTGTTCGTGATCCCCGCCTTCTACACGCTTATCGTGCGCCGAATCCATATGATTCCAGAAGAGCGGGAGGCGCTGGCGGCCGCCGGCGGTGCCGGCCAATTGACGGTTCCTCACGACAAGCAGCGCTGAGCGAATCCGCTACGGCACTCGCAATAGAAGCGGCAAGTGTTCACGCACTTGCCGCTTTTTTGTCGCTATAGTTGACGATCAATATTCTGCGGGGAGGAAATGAATGAACCGGCTGTTGAACATTGGCGTGGCGCAGAAGATCGGCACCTATAGCGATGGTGCGGAAGTGCCCGCAAATTCCAAACTGGCATTCGTATCGGGCACCCCGGGAATGTTGCCGGACGGATCCTATCCGCGGGGCATCACGGCGCAGGCCGAGCAGGCGTGGAAGAACGTGCTGGCGATCCTTGCGGAAGCAGGGATGGGCGTGAAGGACCTGGTCAAGGTCACCCACTAGCTGGTGCGACAGGAAGACATCAAGGACTACGCAGTCGTGCGCGCGCGCTATCTTGGCGATGCGCGGCCGGCCTCGATGTTGCTGGTCGTCCCGGGACTGGTGAAGCCGGAAATTCTAGTCGAGATCGAGGCATACGCGGCGAAAGCGAGCAATTGAGTGATTCCGTGATTGAGTAATTGAGCGATTCGGCCTCAATCACTTAATCGCCCAATTGCCCAATTGCCCAATTGCCCAATTGCCCAATTGCCCAATTGCCCAATTGCCCAATCGCCCAATCGCCCAATCGCCCAATCGCCCAATCGCCCTGTTGCCATAGCCACGGACCTAAACAAATCTCAGAGCCAACGATTGTGAAACCTCGATGAGTCCAAAGCCTTCCTGGCGTACCCCAGTCCTGGTACTGGTCTGCGGTGCGATCATCCTCACGCTGGGATTGGGCATCCGTGCGAGCTTCGGACTGTTCCTGCAACCGATGAGCACGGATCTCGGCTGGGGGCGCAGCCACTTCTCTTTCGCCATGGCGCTGTCGAATCTGATCTGGGGGCTGGCGCAGCCGTTCTTTGGCGCCTGGGCCGACAAGAAGGGCGCCGGGCGCGTGGTCGCCGTTTCGGGTTTGTTGTATGCCGGCGGCCTGGCGCTGATGCCGTTTTCCACGACGCCGCTGATGCTCGATGCGAGCGCCGGACTGATAATGGGCCTGGGGCTGAGCGGGCTGAGTTTCGGCGTCATCCTCGGCGTGGTGGGCCGCGCGTTTCCGCCGGAGCGGCGCAGCCTCGCGCTCGGCATCGCCTCTTCCGGTGGGTCATTCGGGCAGTTTCTGATGCTGCCATTCGGGCAGCTCCTGATTTCCACGCTGGGCTGGCAAACTGCGTTGCTGGTATTGGCCGGGACCATCTTGGCGACGGTTCCGCTGGCTGCGGCGATGATGGAAGGTCGACGCCCGCTCGCCACTGGCGCCCAGCAGTCTTTGGGTCAAGCGTTGCGCGAAGCCGGTTCTCATTCCGGCTTCTGGTATCTGACCGCGGGTTTCTTCGTGTGCGGCTTTCAGGTGGCTTTTATCTCGGTGCACCTGCCGGCGTACCTGCTGGACGTCAAGATGACGCCCGCCGTGGGCGCGACTGCTCTGGCGCTGATCGGGTTGTTCAACATCGCCGGCTCGTTTGTTGCCGGTTATCTGGGTGGGCGCTTCAGCAAGAAGTACCTGCTCTCCGGCATCTACATTCTTCGCGCAGTGGTCATCGCGCTGTTCCTTGTATTGCCGGTGTCGCCGGTGACCGTCTATCTGTTCGCGGCCGGAATCGGTTTCCTGTGGCTGGGCACGGTGCCGCTCACCAACGGCCTGGTCGCGCAAATCTTCGGCGTACGCTTCGTGTCCATGCTGTTCGGCGTCGTCTTCCTCAGCCATCAGATCGGCAGCTTCGTCGGCGTGTGGCTGGGCGGCTACCTGTTCGATGCGACGGGTTCCTACAATCTGGTGTGGATCGGCAGCATCGCCCTGGGCGTGCTCGCGGCGATTCTCAATCTGCCCATCGACGAGCGGCCGGTCGAGCGCATGGAGGCGCGCCCCGCGTGATCGTTCCGGGTTGGCGCGCCGCACTCTGGTGGATCGCGCTCGCGTTTGTTTGCCTGGCTCTGGCCATGTTCGCGCTGCAGGGCTATCTGTCCCCGTCGGCGATGATCGACTTTGCCAACATGAAGCTGTGCGCGCTCGCTGCGCCGGTCGCCTGACCGCAGGGAATGGCTCGGTATCACTTCTTCACGCTCGACGTATTCACCGGCCGGCCGTTCGGCGGCAATCCGCTTGCCGTGATCCTCGATGCCGAACGGCTCAGCGGCGAGCAGATGTTGGCAATCGGACGCGAATCCGCCCCCGTGGCGCTGCGAGGCGCCGCGGAATTTACCCGGCTCTGCCCCGACTCCGCGGTCTGCATGACCAAGTCCCTGTAGTACCGGTCTTTTTCAGCCTTCCGCAGACCCTTCCCGGGCTGTGGCAGGGCGCTTAGAACCGCATTAAAGGAATTATTATTCAACAATTCTGATAAATAAAGTCTAATTGTTTCGCTAACAATTCCAGTACTTAGCCCCCATATTCGGATCTATCGAGTCCTGTACCGGCAAAGTCGTACAGGCAGGAAAGGAAGAAAACGCATGATCGCACTCAGAAAAAGCAGCGAACGCGGCTACGCCGATCACGGCTGGCTGAAGAGCTTCCACACGTTCTCGTTCGCCGGTTACCACGACCCGAAGCACATGGGTTTCGGCCCGCTTCGCGTGATCAATGAAGACCGGGTGGCAGCCGGGGAAGGCTTTGGCAACCACCCGCACCGTGATATGGAAATCATCAGTTATGTGTTGGGCGGGGAACTGGAACACAAGGACAGCATGGGCACGGGTTCTGTGATCCGGCCGGGAGATGTACAGCGAATGAGTGCCGGTACCGGCGTGTTTCACAGCGAGTACAACCCGTCGCGACAGAATCCCGTGCATTTCCTGCAGATCTGGATCGAGCCGGCGGTGACGGGTATCGAGCCGAGCTACGAGCAGAAATTTTTCGCTCCCGAGGACAAGCGCGGCAAGCTGCGCTTGGTTGCTTCGCCCGATGGGCGCGACGGCTCGGTCCTGGTTCACCAGGATGCGAAACTCTATGCCGCGTTGCTCGATGGCAATGACAAGGTTTCGCACAAGCTTGCCGATGGCCGCAAGGCCTACGTGCATGTCGCGCGAGGTGCGGCGACGGTGAACGGCCAACCTTTGGGCGCGGGCGACGCGCTCAAGGCAAGCGAAGAATCGGAAATCGTCATCGAGAACAGTGACAAGGCCGAAGTGCTGTTGTTCGATATGGCGTGAGCGCCTGACAGGAGATTGCAATGACCACCGCTGTGAAAATGGATACACGGTTGGAGCCGCGCAGCGCGCTGCGCGTGATCGATAGTCACTACGCCGAGCCGGCGCCGGGGTTGCGCGTGTTGCGCCCGTTTCCGGGACCGGATCTGGACTACGCCAGCCCTTTCCTGATGCTGGATCACTTCGGGCCCGAACGCATCCGTCCGGGCGATGAAGGCGGGCTCAATCCGCATCCGCACCGCGGCTTCGAAACGGTGACTTTCCTGTTCCAGGGCGCGATGGAGCACCATGATTCGTCCGGAGGACACGGCCACTTGCGCGCCGGCGGCGTGCAGTGGATGACCGCCGGTTCCGGCATCGTCCACGCGGAGTACCGCGAAAAGGAATTCGCGCGTACCGGCGGCGTGCTGGAAGGCGTGCAACTGTGGGTGAACCTGCCGCGCAAGTTCAAGATGGAAGCGCCGCACTACCAGGACCTGCCTGCAGAGAAGTTCGCCGTCGCGAAATTTCCCGGCGGCGAGGCGCGCGTAGTGGCGGGCGAACTGCTTGGCGTGCGCGGTCCGGCGGTGGTTTATACGCCGATCGTCGCCGCCCATATGAAGCTTGAGGCGGGCGCCAGCGTGGAACTGCCGATTCCGGCCAGTTTCAACGCCTACGTTTATGCCGTTCGCGGCAGCGGCCGCTCTTCGACCGTCGGCCTCGCGACCAACCAACTGGTCGAGTATCGCGGCGACGGCGCCAGCGTGCAGGTGACGGCATCGGAAGCCCTCGACTTCCTGCTGCTGGCCGGCGAGCCCATCGACGAGCCGGTGGTGTCCTGGGGCCCGTTCGTGATGAACACGCGCGAAGAGATCATCCAGGCGCGCGACGATTACCAGGCCGGCCGCATGGGCGTACTCGAAGAGCGTTCCTGAGCAGTAGATACAGCCGTTCCGGCGCCGCGATTCTCAGGCAGTTGTAGAATCGCGGCGTCGATTGTTTTGAAGGGGCGGCGATGAAGATTTTCCTGACAGGGGCAACAGGTTATATCGGCGGGTCGGTGGCCGTACGCTTTCTGCGCGAGGGCCATGCCATCACCGGCCTCGTTCGCAGCGAATCCGGCGCGAAGGAACTGGAAGCCCGCGGCATGCACGCCGTGCTCGGCAGCCTTGATGCTTCCGATGTGATTGCGCGCGCTGCGCGCGAAGCCGATGCCGTTATCGACACGGCCGAAGCGAATCACGCCGGCGTGGTCGAAACCATCGCATCCGCCCTGCGCGGCTCCGGAAAGCCGTTCCTGCATACCAGCGGATCCGGCATTGTCGCCACCGTGACGAACGGCGAACGCAGCGACTCGATCTACGATGAATACTCCAGCTTTACTCCCGCCATACCGCGCATGCAGCAGCGGGCCGCGATCGACCAGGTCGTGTTCGATGCGGCGAAGCAGGGCGTGCGTTCGGTGGTGATACGTCCCACCATGATCTATGGCGAAGGCCGCGGCGCGCGCAAGGAGAGTGCCCAGGTGCCGGCGTTGATCGAGAACGCGAAGAAAGCCGGCATCGGCCTGCACATCGGCAAGGGCGAGAACCTCTGGGCCAACGTGCACATCGACGATGTCGTCGAGGTCTATTTGCTCGCGCTGCAGAAGGCGCCTGCAGGCGCGCTGTACTACGCGGAGAACGGCGAGGAATCGCTGAAGAACGTCGCGGCGTCCATCAGCCGCATGCTCGGCTTTGACGGCAAGACGAGGGAATGGTCTCCACAGGACGCGGAAGCCGCGCTCGGCCCGAAGGCGCATTCATCCTTCGGATCGAACAGCCGGGTGAGGGGGAAGCGCTCGCGCGCCGAACTGGGCTGGCGGCCGAAAGGCCCGCCGATTCTGGAAGAAATCGAGCAGGGGCATTACAAGCGCGTCCATGGGTGATGTTGGGCGCAGAACGGGTATTGTCGATAAGTCGCGCGAAGGGCCTGCATTCCTTATCGACCGGTTTTTCCTCTGATCGGCTCGGCACCTTCACCGAGTATTCTAAGGTAGGCATCGTACACATAAAGTTTCTTGCGCTTACGTCCAGTGGCTTCCTGAGCGATGCCAAGTTTGACCAGATGGTCGATGGCGCTGGAGACGGTCGGCTGGCTGATACGTAGCTGCTTTGCCGCCTTGGGGATGGAAAGCATCACACGTCTCTGCAGTAAATCGTAGACCCGAAGCGCGGACGCCGCCGGGCGTCCAAGCGCTTCGATCCTCGTTCGGTCTGTACTGAAAAGTTCCATGATCTTCTTCGCGGTGCGGGTGGCCTGCTCGGTGGTCTCGATCACTCCACGAAGAAAAAAATCCAGCCATGCTTCCCAGTCGCCATCGGTGCGCACCCGCTGCAGCAGATCGTAGTAAGCGTCGCGGTTGGCTTTGAAGTACAAGCTCAGGTACAGCATGGGTTCCGACAGCGCTTCCTCTGCGCACAGCAGCAGGGCAATAAGCAGGCGCCCCACTCGACCATTGCCGTCAAGAAAAGGGTGAATGGTCTCGAACTGCACGTGCGCCAGCGCCGCCTTGATAAGCAAGGGGGTCTTGACCGGGTCGTCGTGCAGGAATTTCTCAAGCAGTCCCATGCATTCCATCACGCGCTGCGGTGGCGGCGGGACGAATCGCGCGTCGCCGGGACGCGATCCGCCGATCCAGTTCTGCGTTTTGCGGAACTCGCCGGGCTGCTTGTTGCTTCCCCGTCCTCCCGACAACAAAATTCCATGTGCTTCGCAAATCAGCCGGAGCGATAGCGGGAATCCGTCACGCAGTCGCTTGAGTGCATGGTTCATCGCGGCGACGTAGTGCGAAACTTCCTCCACATCGTCGATCGGAACGCCCGGGGCTTCCTCAGCCTCGAACAGCAGCAGATCGGTGAAGGAGGATTGTGTTCCCTCGATTTGCGAGGAAAGCAACGCTTCCTTGCGGACATACGTATAGAGAAAAAGCGAGGAGTCGGGCAGGATGCGGGTGACGCCGTCGAGGCGTCCGAGGCCCCGGTTGGCTTTCTCGATCAAATCCTGCAATGCCGGGGTGATGTCGAGGGGCGGGACCGGCGGCAGGGGCGGCGGGATAAACGCGCGGACGTTCTCCCCCGCGACACTGGTCGTTTCATAGGTGCCGAGGCGGCGGGTATCGGGCATCGAATGAAGGGTAATTTTAATTTCAACGGGGTCAATTAAAGGATAAGGCCTTATCCTTTAATTAGCAAACGCCAAATTAAAGTTTCTGTGCCGTGACCCCAGTGCCTGACGAGTTAGTTAACCCATTGAATCAGCGCTTACTAATTGTCTCAACTGATTACGGCAGCTTCACGTACTCGTAGTCCACCGGCAGGTTATTGATGCCGCGGTCCGGCGGGGCGATCCAGCCTGCCATCTTTCCGGGCTCCACCACGCGCTGCATCAGGCTAATGACGAACGCGCGGTCGCCCTCGCTCGGAATCCATCCCGGCATGCCCTTCTCGAATTCCTCGCGGCTGATGGCCTTGCCCTGCGGGTCGGTCGGCGCGTTGGCCCAGACGCCAATGGCGCGGCGGAAGCGCGGGCTGGGAAGCCTCAACTGAAAGTCGAATCCCGCGCGGCTGATCTGCATGTTCCAGCGCTTGACGCCGATCTCGCAGTCCTTGATGTAGGCGTTGCGCAACACTTCGTTCATCGCGTTGCGCAGGCTCACCGCTTCCTTTCCCTGCGGCGTCTCCAGCTCGTAGCTCGCTTCATTGCAGATGTGGTCCTGGTACTGCGCCTCGTCCGGCCGGCCCTTGATGCCGTTGGCAAACGAGCTGGCGGCGTTGGAGGAGACCTCGGAGCCGAACAGGTCCAGCGAAGAGGTAAACCAGAAATTCATGTAGCGCTGGATCGTCGGCAGGTCGACTGCACTCCGCGCGCGGACGGCGGCAGGATCGTCGCTGCCGAGTTCCTTCATGACCTCCAGCGTGCGCTTCACCACGCGACCCACGCCGGTCTCGCCGACGAACATGTGGTGCGCCTCTTCGGTGAGCATGAAGCGGCAGGTGCGCGCCAACGGATCGAGACCCGATTCAGCGAGGCTCTTGAGCTGGAATTTGCCGTCGCGGTCGGTGAAGTACGTGAACATGAAGAACGACAGCCAGTCGTTGATCGGCTCGTTGAACGTGCCGAGGATGCGCGGCTTGTCGGCGTCTCCCGAGTGGCGGGCCAGCATTTCCTCGGCCTCCTCGCGTCCGTCGCGGCCGAAATAGGCATGCAGCAGATAGACCATCGCCCACAGGTGCCGGCCTTCCTCGACGTTGACCTGAAACAGGTTCCGCAGGTCGTAGAGGGACGGACAGCTGAGACCCAGCAAGTGCTGTTGTTCCACCGATGCCGGCTCCGTGTCGCCCTGGGTCACGATGATGCGGCGGAATTGCGAACGCAGCTCGCCCGGCACCTGCTGCCAGGCGGGCTGGCCGTAGTTGTCACCGAAACCGATGGTGCGCTCCGGCACCGGCTCGGCCAGAAAGATCCCCCAGCGGTAGTCGGGCATCTTCACCGAGCCGTACGTGGCCCAGCCCTGGGCATCGACGCCGGTGGCGGTGCGCAGGTAGACGTCCGCCGAGGAAAACGCGTTCGGCCCCATCTCCCGCCACCAGTCGAGAAATTTCGGCTGCCAGTGCTCCAGCGCGCGCTGCAGCGTGCGGTCGTTGGCGAGATTGACGTTGTTCGGGATCTTGGTGGTGTAGTCGATGGTCATGCGATGCCCCAAGTTCTATCGGCAAGTGACGAGTGACAAGTGACATGTGACGAGGAAAGTGCCGTCATGATTCATCCTTCTCTTTCAACGAGGCAATCAAGCCTCCAATTATTCGAAACAGTTCTTCAGTGAGTGTGTCAACAACGCTGGTCTCCTTGGCGTAACCGAGTTCCCTCGCAATGAGAATCTGGGTTTCAAGCTCGCTCAGCGAACCCCGTGCCATCGTCAGGAATTGGACAAATTCGCATGTGCCGCCATGCGCGGCACCTTCGGCGATGTTGCTCGGCACGGAAACGGCGGCTCTGCGCATCTGGCTGGTCAGACCGTACGTCTCTTCTTTCTGAAAATTGGCTGTAGTGGCGTAGATCATCTTGACCAGTTGTATAGCCATTTGCGATGCCTTCAGGTCGTGATGTCGCCGAGGGTTTGTCACTTGCCACTTGTCACTTGTCACTCGTCACTTGAATCACACCCTTTCCCAATTAAATTTCGCCTTCGAGCCGGAACCGAACACCTTGAGCGCGCCCTGTTCGCCGACGGCGTTCGGGCGGTTGAAGATCCAGTTCTGCCATGCGGAGAGCCGGCCGAAGATGCGCGTTTCCATGGTTTCGGCGCCGGCGAAACGCAGGTTCGCCTCCATTCCGGTGAGCGCGTCAGGGGAAAGGCTGGCGCGTTCCTCGATGGCGATGCGCACTTCCTCGTCCCAGTCGATGTCGTCCGGCGCGAACGTGACCAGGCCGAGCTCCCCGGCCGCTTCGCCATCGAGCTTGTCGCCGATGCGGGCACGCAGAGTCGCGACTGTGTCTTGGTCCCCGCAGAAGCGGGTGGCCAGCCGCGTCAGGTGATTCACCATCGGGTAGGCGCCGAAGTTCATTTCCGACAGAACCATGCGAGGCGCATCCGCTTCCCCTTCGGGCAGCCGCAGCATGTAGCTGCGGTCGGCGGCGAATGCCATCTCGGCAAGCGTGCCGGCGAAACACGAGCCCTGGTCGATGATTGCAAACAGCGTGCGCGAGGACACGTCGAAACGGGCAAAGGTCCGGCGCAGCATTCCAGTTACTTCGCGTACGAACCAGTCGTCCCGGTGCCGCTCGAGCGTGGCGTCGACCGCGAGCACCGCGTCCGCGTCACCGCGCGTCTTCAGAATCCAGGTGCCGACTTCCAGTTCGTTGGTGCGCAGCATCAGGATCGCGTCATCCAATTCGCGCGCCATTTCCAGCGGCCACCAGCCGGAGCCGGCAGCGTGTATTCCCTCGAGGTCCGCCGGCTGCGGCACAGCGGGTGCGCGCACCGTGAGCGTCGCAGTGCGAGCCTTGCGATCGATCGCCACGTCGACATTGCCGTAGTGGTAACCGGCCGCATCGATGGTGCGTGCCAATGCAGTGAGCGCGACGCCCTTCCCGGATCCGGGGCGTTTGCTCTGCGCGACAAGCGCCTGGGTGCGCTCCTTCACGGCTTCCGCGAATTGCTGCGGTTTTGCGATCCGGTCCACCAGTCGCCACTGTTTTGCGCGATCGGCGCGCACGCCTTCCGAGGTCGAGCAGAACACGTCGGCGAGATCGCGCCGCACGCGTCGCTTGTCGGTAATCCGCGTCAGTCCGCCGGTGCCGGGCAGCACGCCCAGTAGCGGCACCTCCGGCAGGCTCACGGTGGAAGAGCGGTCGTCGATCATCAGGATCTCGTCGCAGGCAAGCGCCAGCTCATAGCCTCCGCCGGCGACCGTGCCGTTCACCGCGGCAAGGAACTTCAGTCCGTCATTGCGGCTGGAGTCCTCGATGCCGTTGCGCGTTTCGTTGGTGAACTTGCAGAAGTTGACTTTCCACGCATGGCTGGAAAGCCCCAGCATGTAGATATTGGCGCCGGAGCAGAACATGCGCTCCTTCGCACTGGTGATCACCACGCACTTGACCTCGGGGTGCTCAAAGCGGATTCGATTGAGCGCGTCGTAGAGCTCGATGTCCACGCCCAGATCGTAGGAATTCAACTTCAGTTTGTAGCCCGGCCTGAGGCCTTTTTCCTCGTTCACGTCCATCGACAGCGTTGCCACTGCGCCGTCGCAGGACAGTCGCCAGTGGACGTACGTGTCGGGGTGCGTGTCGTATAGCGTGGGCCGCTGCGATTCGGGCGGAGTTTTCTCCAGAACGGCGTTCATGATGTTTTCACCTCTTTCAGGCTGACAGCCTTTTTCAGGGCCCTGAGACTTTGTTCGACGGTTTGTGCGGCTGTGTCCACGGTCGCATCGGCCTGCCCGTAAAGCATGCCGCGGCCGTCGAGAATGCGGCGCAGGTCTTCCATGGCGCGCGCGTTGCCGGCCATCGGCCGCGTGTCGCCCTGCGCCACCACCCGTGCCATATGTTCCTCGGGAGCCGCCTTGAGCCACACGGTGAAGCAGGTTGACAGCAACAAGTCGTAGGTAGCGGGCTCGGACACGATGCTGCCGCCGGTGGCGATTACGCAGCGCTCATGGCTCTCGATCACTCTCTCGAGGCAGCGGCGCTCGTAACGACGGTAGCCCTGCTGGCCGTAGAGCAGAAAAATTTCCGAGAGGCTGATTCCGGCGTCACGCTCGATCTCCTGGTCCAGTTCCACGAAAGGCACGTCGCGCTTCCTTGCCAACGCGGTGCCCAGTGCGGATTTGCCTGCACCACGCAGGCCAATGAGCGCGACGCGTTTGCCGCGATCGGCGGGGGGGCTGCCGAAGTCGCGCAGCAATTGCGCGCGGATGCGCGCGAGCCGCTGTTTCGGCAGCCGCTGCAGGAATTGCTGGATCAGCGTCAGTTCCACTGGCTGATTGTCGTTGTCGCGCAGCAGATCGTTCAGCGGAATGCCGAGCGCGGCGCCAATTTGCCGCAGCAACAGCACCGAGACATTTCCCTGTCCGGTTTCGAGCTGGGCCAGGTAACGCTCCGAGACGCCGGAATCACGCGCCAGGATTCTGCGGGTCATGCCGCGCCGTGCGCGCGCCTCGCGCACGCGTTCACCGAGCTTCTGCAGGAATGCCGCATCGTCTGCGCTCAGGTTCGGTGCCGCCGGCTTCGGATCGCGTGCGCCCATCGGGACTCCCGGAAGATAATGCAATATACTGCTTATAGGTTCATAAAGTGGCATCATAATACATATACCGGCGATTTCAATGGAATTCATGATCCGAAAGCCG
>CAYNFN010000428.1:0-1873 GCA_964396485.1 uncultured Alcaligenaceae bacterium | reverse complement strand
GAAAATCTGCAAGCGCGCTATGCGGCGGCGATCGGCGTAGCGGAACGTTAACCGCGACAGCCTGCGGCGTCGATCGGTGCAGTAATTTCAGCCGCAGCGGCGCGCCAGAAACGCGGCCAGCATTTCGGCGCAAGCGCGGCCGTGAGACAGCGGCAGTCCGTGTTTGGAATGGGCGAAGACCTGCAACTCCGCGCCGGGAATCGCCGTGCGCATCGCCGCCATCACTTCCAGCGGAATGAAGGGGCTGGATTGCGGGCTGAGCAAAAGGGTCGGTACGCCAATTTCGCCCAATCGTGGCGTCAGGTCCGCGCCGAGCAGCAAATCCGCGAGTCCGAGCGTTGCGTCCATCGAACAGGTCTCGTGCACCCGCAGATACCAGGCGTGCAACTCGGGATCGAGCGCGCCGGAATGAAAACGCGCTTCCATCAGTTGCCTCGCCCAGCCTGATTGACCTTCCTGCGCGAGAACGTCGCGCCAGCCTTTGACGTTGGCGACCTGCCCACCGCGCGCGGCGGCGTTGGAAAGCGTGAGGCTCAGCAGTCGGCGCGGCGCAGCGAACGCGCAGGCGAGCGCCACCGTGCCGCCGATCGACTCGCCCACCAGATGGAAGCGCTCCGCGCCCGCGGCATCAGCCACTTTCAGCAGGTCATCCACCAGCCCGTCGAAGGACCAGCGATGATCGCGTTGTGGTTGCGCCGACTTGCCGAAGCCGCGCATGTCGAAGCGCAACAGCCGGTAACGGGAGGCCAGCACCGGGAGCCATTCCGCCCAGATGTGCGTGTTGGCCGCGATGCCGTGATGGAAAGCAATCGTCTGCGGCTTTTCGAGCCACGCCGGCACCGCGTCGCACAGATCGTAGTAAAGCGCACCGGAACCGGTTTCGATCATCGGCATTTCAATGGTCCCTTAGAACGCCCAACAAAATGCCGATCTTCCCTCATCCCAACCCTTCTGCTCCGCTTCAAGTGTTCCCTTGTCCCGGGGGAGAAGGGCTTTTGCATCCCTCGCCCTCTGGGACAAGGGAACACTTGAAGCGGAGCAGAGGGACTGAGGGTGAGGGAGGTTTTGATTGCACCCCGCGTTCATTTTCTTAGGCACTATTAGTCGTAGACGGCCAGCGTCTTGCCGCGGGTTTCCGGCAGGAGCGCCACCACCAGGATCACCACGGCGAAACCGACGATCGCCACCATTCCGATGGCCTTGCCCAGCGTAATGGTGCTGCTGAGGTAACCGACCAGCGGCGTTGCAAACGCGCTCATTCCGCGCCCGAAGTTGTAGACGAACCCCTGGCCCGAACCGCGCACCCGGCTCGGGTACAACTCGGTCAGGTATGGGCCGCATCCGCTGAAATTGCCCGAAACGAAGAAGCCGAGCGGGAATCCGAGGAACAGCATCAGCGTATCGTTGATCGGAATCTGCGTGTACAGGATGGCGATGAGCGCCGAGCCCGCGGCAAACAGGAAGAAAGTTTTCTTGCGCCCTAAATGATCGGATGCATAGGCCGCTGCGAGGTAACCGATGAAAGAACCGAAGATCACCACAAAGGTATAGAAGCCGGTGTTAAATACCGACAATCCTCGCTCGGTTTTCAGAAACGTCGGCAACCAGAAAAACACCGCGAAATAACCGGCCATCATGCCGGTGATCATCAGGCTGGTAAGCACAGTGGTCTTCAACAGTTCCGGTGAAAATATTTCCAGGAAGTGGCTGCCGCGTTCTTTCGCCTTGGTCCTGGTCGCGCTATAGACATCCGGTTCCCGCACGTTGCGCCGGATGTAGAGCACCAGCAGCGCCGGACGAATGCCGGCCCAGAACATCGCTCGCCACGCCAACTGCTCCGGCAGCACGGCATACAGCGACAAGAAAAGCAGGC
>CAYNFN010000427.1:0-3204 GCA_964396485.1 uncultured Alcaligenaceae bacterium | reverse complement strand
TAGTAAGCCTTGGCCACTTCGATGTGGCCGTCGCGGTTGACGATTCGCCGGGCCTCGTGAAGGAAGGGGAATCGCTCGCGCGGCAACGGCAAGAGGGCCGCCCGCTCGACTTCACGAAACACCCTGCCGACTTGCTGGCGCGTGGTGCCGTGAATTCGTTGGTCGGCCACGTTCGCTTCCCAGTCAAGCAGATGACGGTTCTGCTGCTCCAGATTGGCAAACTCGCGCCCCTTAAGTCCGTTGTCCTGGGCATAGCCCACGGCTCGTTCGGTCTTACCCTTGTGGCGCGGAGTGCGCGGCTTGGTCGGCAAAATCACGGTGCCGTAGTGCTGCGCGAATGATTGCAGCTTGGGGTTAAGTTCCGGGTCGTACCAGTCAGGATGAAGGACCGCCGCCTTGAGGTTATCCACGACCAGCGTCTTGGGCACGCCGCCACAGTGCCAGAAGGCGTTCTCCAACGCCCGCAGGAAGTCTTCCGTCGTCTGGCGGAAGGTGACCTCGCTGTAGGCCTTGCGAGAGTGCGAGAGCACGATGCGAAACAAATGGGTCTTGCGTCGCTTGCGGGCACCGCCCGATGGGTGGTCCGGGCCGACGATCGGCGCGCCTTTGCCGAAATCGACCTGCGCTTCCTGGCCCGGCTCGCACTCCATGCGCCGAAATGGCAGCGGCGTGCCGGCGCCCAGCCTGCGCACGAACCGCTTCACACTGTGGTAACTGCCGCCGAAGCCATGCTCGCTGGCCAGATCTTGAAAGATGCGCTGGGCTGAGAGACCGGCGGCCAGCTTGGCCAGGATCGCTTCGCGCCAAGCTTCGCAAACGCTTCGCCCCGGGTCTGGAAGATCCGGGGGCGGTTCGTTGATGCTCAACGCCCCGTCCGAGCCGGGGGGCGCTTTGGCCGGTTTTGATCCGTCCACCTCGGCTTCGTTCCCGGCCGGCAATTTGGCCGGTTTTGACTCGGCCAGGCGCACCTGGCGAGCCACCGTCTCACGATGCACGCCCAGGGTTCGGGCGATGCGCCGATACGACCAGCGCTGTGCCCGCAGCGAAAGAATCGTCTGAATCATGGCCATTCTGAGCTGGTTCGCCATCACAGGTCTCCTCGTGCGGAACATCCGCCCGAAGACCTATGTAAGGCGATCTCCAGTCCTCTCAAAATGGCCGGTTTTCAAGCGCCCCGGCCTGGCCGGTTTTGTGCGACACGCAATGATGCCCGCTATCCGCGTTTTGTGACGGTGCATTACCTCCTGCATCCCTTTTATGGTCGGGGAGAGCTGCCTGTTCGGCAACGCTGTGGCGTTGGTGACGTCGAACAGATTCAAGTCGAAGTGGATCAGCAGCGTCAGGCAGTCCCCATTTGGATGACCGACGAGGAAGACTGCGCGCGCATGACGATCGGCTTTGAGCCGCTGTGCTCATTGACATCTTTGTTGGATCTGCTCGCACTGCTGCGGTCTACGGGGTTGTAGTGTCATGAGTCATGGGTCACCCTCAAGGTGCATCGTACCCGCCACCTGGAAGGGAGATCCCTATGTGCGACAGAGAGCCAACCGAATGCCAGTTGCACCTTTTTCAATTGCAGTTGGCGTGGGATGAATTTCCCAGAGAAGTGCGTCAGCGGATTGCCCATCTGCTGGCCATGTTGTGCGTTGAGGCCGCCGACGACCACCAACCCTCAGAGACAGGATCAATCTCATGAACCGAGAACCAATTCGCGCGTGGCATCTTGAAAAACAGGCTTTCGTGTACCTGCGCCAGAGTAGCCCCACTCAAGTCAAAAGGAACACGGAAGGCGAAGAGCGGCAACGGCGCATGCGCCAATCGATCAAGGAGTTGGGATGGCCAGAGCATCAGATCATAGTGCTTCGGGGTGACACGGGCAATTCGGGCAGCAGCCAGCACGGCCGTGACGATTATCAGCGTATGCTCGAAGCCGTCTTGGCTGAGCAGGTCGGAATTATTGGCGCCTGGGAGTTATCGCGATTGGTGCGAGACAACCAGGACTGGAATCAGCTCGTTCGGCTCTGCCGCTTCCAAGGTGTCTTTCTAGCCGACGAGCATCGCATCTACGACTCTGCGGCCCCTCAGGATCGAATCCTCCTCGGAATCCAGGGCGCGTTCAACGAGTACGAACTGGCCATGATCACGGGGCGGATGCAGCAATGTCGCCTACAAAAGGCAGCCCGCGGCGAGTTGTACGAGTCCTTTCCTCCCGGGTATATTTGCCGTCATGCGGCGGTCTACGAAAAGCATCCCGACGAACGAGTGCAGCGGGCCATCGAAAGAGTATTTTGCGAGTACGAACACGCGCCCAGTGTGTTGCAATTGTACCGGCAGCTCCTGAAAGACGGATTTGAGTTGCCGACGGTCCCTCATGGCAAGGACTGGCGGGATGTACAGTGGGTTGCACCGCAATACCAGCAACTCATGGAGATGCTGCGCAACCCGACCTATGCGGGCATCTACGCTCGTGGACGATGCAAGACCATCACCGTACTTGATGCGAACGGTCATCCTCGCAAGAAGCGCCGTCGCTCGACACGCGGCCAGTGGGAGGTCTTCTTGGAAGACCATCATGAACCGTACATTTCCCAAGAACGCTGGAAGCGAAACATGGAAAAGATCGCGGCCAATGCCCATTGGCAGAAGGCGATGACCAAGCAGTCGCCGCAGCATGGGAACGGGTTGATGGTCGGGCTTCTGCGTTGCCGGCGTTGCGGCCACAAGCTCCATGCCGCCTACCGTGTGGACGGGGTCAGCTACATCTGCCGGGGCGGTGACCCTCAGCGAAACGCGCGAGGGAAGAGTTGCTTTTTCTTTCGCGCTACGCATCTTGAAGAGCGCTTGGCACAGGTGATCCTGGCAGCCATTAGTCCGGCCGGGGTTGCTGCTGCAGCCATCGCAGCTGAGGAGTTGGCGGCTCAACATGGTCAGAGGCGTCAGCTAATCATGGATCGGCTGGAAGCGGCTCGTGAACGCGAAGCGCGTGCTGCCAGAGAGTACAAGAAGACTGATGCGACGTATACGACGGTGCGACAGCGATTGGCTCAAGAATGGGAGGACGCCTTGCTTGCCGTACGCGAGCAAGAAGAGCAACTGGCCCGTTTCGATAAGCAGCATCCGCAGGTGCCGACCGCTGAACAAAGTCGAGAAATACGCCAGCTCGCTAATGACGTGAAGAAGATTTGGAATCATCCTCGGGCGAGC
>CAYNFN010000426.1:0-1759 GCA_964396485.1 uncultured Alcaligenaceae bacterium | reverse complement strand
GAGCGGAATTGACCAAGCCGGCAGACCTTTATCTCGAAGGCCACGATCAGCACCGGGGCTGGTTCCAGTCTTCGCTGCTTACGGGTTGCGCCATCGACGGCCGCGCCCCCTTCAAGAGCGTACTGACCCACGGCTTCGCTGTGGACGGCCAGGGCCGCAAGATGTCGAAGTCGCTCGGCAACGTGATCGCGCCGCAGAAAGTGATGGATACGCTGGGCGCGGATATCCTGCGGCTTTGGGTGGCGACAACGGATTACTCCGGCGAACTGTCGATCTCGGACGAAATTCTCAAGCGCGTGGTGGAGAGCTACCGCCGCATCCGCAATACGTTGCGCTTTCTGCTGGCCAATTTAGATGACTTCGATTCGCAAGGACACTTGTTACCGGTAAGCGAGTGGCTGGAAATCGACCGTTACGCGCTGCAGATGGGCGCGCGTCTGCAGGAACAGGTCACCCGGGACTACGAGAACTACGAGTTCCATTTGGTGATGCAGAAGCTGCAGGCTTTCTGTTCCGAAGACCTGGGCGGGTTCTATCTCGACATCCTCAAGGACCGTCTTTACACCGCGGGCAAGGACTCGAAACCGCGGCGCTCGGCTCAGAACGCGCTGTATCACATCACCCACGCTCTGCTGCGGCTGATGGCGCCGGTGCTCTCTTTCACCGCTGACGAGGCCTGGGCGATTTTCACCCGTGATCCAGGCGACAGCGTGCTGCTGCGCACCTGGTATGCGTTTCCTGACTTGGGGATGGATCTGCTCGGCCGCTGGGAGAAAATCCGCGCCATCCGCTCGGAGGTGCAAAAGGAACTGGAGGCGGTCCGTGTGGCAGGCAGGATCGGCTCATCGCTGCAGGCGGAAATCGAAATCCACGGTGACGGCGAGCGCTACGAGGTGTTGAGTTCGCTGGGGGACGACCTGCGCTTCGTATTGATCACCTCGCAGGCCAAGGCGAACAGGCGTGCCGAAGCGCAGATCGTGGTGGATGCCAGCCCCCACCGCAAGTGCGAGCGCTGCTGGCACTACCGCGCCGAAGTGGGACATGACCCGTCTCATCCGGACATCTGCAGTCGCTGCACGTCCAACCTTTTCGGCGCAGGCGAGCCCCGGGTCCATGCGTAGCATCGCGGTGTGGCTGGGCCTGAGCGCGCTGATCGTCGTACTCGATCAGATCACCAAGCAGGTCATCCTGCACACGATCGCGTTCGGCCAGACGGTCGACGTGTTGCCGCCGGTATTCAGTCTGGTACTGACCTACAACCCCGGCGCGGCGTTCAGCTTCCTGGCGTGGGCGTCGGGCTGGCAGCGTTACTTCTTCATGGTGATCGCGCTGGCGGCGTCGATTCTGATTGTCTACATGATGAAAAAGCACGAGCGCGACCGCCTCCTGTGCCTGGCGCTGGCGCTGGTGCTAGGCGGGGCGGTGGGCAATCTGATCGACCGCGCCATTTATGGGGCGGTGGTGGACTTCCTGCTGTTGCGCTGGCCGGGAGGCCCGCAGCTGCTGGATCCCTGGCCGGCTTTCAACGTGGCTGATTCGTGCATCACCGTCGGGGCGGTGCTGCTGATCTGGGATAGTTTCCGCCGTTCTCGTGTCACAGCGCTCTGAAGATCAATGTCCTCACCGCAGAGGCGCAAAGGCGCAGAGGAAACGCAAAGGAAAGCGAAACCAGATAACTTGTAAAAGCACACGGGGTACACGGAGAGAATGTCGGACCGGCTTCTCATCAGCTTTTTACCCAATTTGCATTTCTCTGCGT
>CAYNFN010000425.1:0-6035 GCA_964396485.1 uncultured Alcaligenaceae bacterium | reverse complement strand
CGCTCTATAGCATTGGCGACTGAGAGGGCATCGATGTCTACGCAAACACTCAAGCTCAAGAGCCGTGTTGACCGCGACGGTCATCTGCGCCTCGACGTACCCACTACCCTGCCCACGGGGGAGGTGGAGCTGGTGTTGGTGATCGAACCCGTCCCTCCTGCCGCCCCTCAGGAACGAGGATATGATTTTTCTGATCTGGCGGGACGCCTGCGTTGGGCCGGGGACGCGGTAGAGGAGCAGCGCGCGCTGCGCCATGAATGGCCTGCCTGAGCGCTGTCTACTCGATACCAATGCGGTAGTCAGTCTCCTGCGCGGTCACGGTGAACTGCTCGCCTTGACCAAGCAGGCGCGGTGGGTCGGTATCTCAATCATCACCGAGATTGAGTTTCGTGCCTTTCCCGATCTCGCCCCGGAGGATACGCAGCTCTTTGCCGATTTCCTCGAGCGCGTGACGGTCATTGACCTTGCCCATCACGATACCCGGCTCCTCGATCGAGTGATTGCGTTGCGCCAGAATCATCATCTGCGCTTGCCCGATGCAGCTGTCGTTGGCTCGGCCCTCGCCCACGATGCATGTCTGGTCACGGCTGATCGCCAGTTGCTGGGCCTTGAGAACCTGGTCGAGGCATTGCATACGCTGGCGTTCACCGCCTGAAAGCCGTTCCGCTGGCAACATCCGATAGCGCGGCTGCGCCCACGCGAGCCAGGCGTGGACGACACCGCTGCGGCGTGTGCGATCAAGTGGACCCGGGCTAGAAATCCGAGTCTGATGTTTTGGGCGGACTCTTTCTTACAAGTCTGCTCCCTTACGACTAAGACCCGCCTCTTGAGCTGGAGATCCTCGAAAAGAAAACGGGGTCGGCATTGCGCTCAACCCGTCTGGTTCACCCAGCGTTGCCTTGCCTTATCTACAGCGGCGGCGAACTTGCCGCTCGCCGAGGTGGCGAAGCGCGCCGGAATCTCGCTTCCGCGGGTGTCACAAATTCAGGCAGAAATCGAGCAGGGGGAAATTGGTCGAGCCGTTGAAGGGGCTGATTCAACGCTATAGCTATGAAGTAAAGGCCTGACCCCGTACACTTTCGACATTCCGATCGTCACCGCCGCCGAAGCGGTAAACCGACTCGCACAAACGTCCCGTAGTTGAGGTAACGATGCTTCGCGCAGCGAGAGGCGATCAGCACCGAGGCGGATCGGACGAATAAACAGCAGGGTTTTGATGACGACGAGATTTTTATGTCGAGAGCGGCCAGAAGCAAAAGCGTTGCCCCTCTTGGTTCACGCGGCTTCAATTACAGCGATGATGCTACGATACTAGACTTGACCCCATCGCCCCGAGACTTGACCCCATCGCCCCGCTATCCCTCTCCCCCGAACAGGGGGAGAGGGGATTTGTGTTGTCACTGCTTGGTGACGGTCGCCGTCGCCGTCGCCGCGTTGCCCGCGGGATCCTCCGCGCGCGCGACAATCGTCGAGGTGGACGAGTGCCTCTTGCCGGCCTTCCTGGTGCTCGTCACGGTCCAGTTGTAGGAGAGCGACGCGCCGTAGGATACGGCGACCTGCTGGCCGTCAATCGAAAGGACGATCTTGGCGACTCGCTGGTTGTCCGTCGCGGCGACGTTGATGGACACCGTCCCGCTCACGACGCTGCCGTAGGCGGGATTCGTGATCGTGACCTTGGGCGGTGTGGTGTCGTTGGCGACGGTCACCGTGACCGTGCTCGAGGAGGCCGAGTTGCCTGCGGCATCGTATGCGCGGGCCTGCAGGTTCACCGGCCCGTCCGTGTACTGGGCGGCATCAAGCGTGAAGCCGTAGGGCGCGATCGTGTCGGTTGCCTTGAGCACGTTGTTTGCGTAGAGCTCCACCCGCGCCACCCCAATGTTGTCAGCGGCCGTGACATCCACCGGCACGAGCCCGGTGACGGTGCCGCCGGTGGGCGAAGCGATCACGACGCTTGGAGCCTGGGAATCACCCGTGGGAGCGCCCCGGGCGCTTGCGACCGCGGCGTCGGCTCGCACCCGGCCGTAGCCGAATTGCTGGTCGAAGCCGCTGCTGCCGAGATCCTGCGGGGTAGAGAAGAGGATGTTGTCGAGGCTCGCGGGCTGGAGCGTGGGTTTGACGCTCATCATCAGCGCGTAGACACCGGCGACGACCGGGCTCGAAGCAGAGGTTCCGCTGAAGCCTCCGTACCCGCCGCCGCGCGTCGTCGTGTGGATGCTGACGCCCGGCGCAGCGATGTCGATGTAGTCGCCCCAGCTGGAGAAACTGGCACGCGCGTCTGCGCTGTCCGTGGCGGATACCACTGTGAGAGAGGACCGTGGCGGATCAGTCCGCAGGGCGCCGGTATTTCCGCCCGAGACGACGACGACGCCCCCTTTGCTGCGCATGTACTGAGCAGCGCTATCGACCGTTGAGCTTAGAGACACCCCCAGGAAGCTGATGTTGGCGACGCGGGCGCCGCTGTCCGCGGCGGTGATGATCGCCTGGGCCATGAGACTGTAGAAGCCATAGCCCTGCGCATCGGTGATGCGCATCGGCATGATCTTGGAGCGGAAGCTCACAGCTGCGACGCCAAGGCTGTTATTCCCGACGGCAGCAGCCGTGCCGGCTACGGCCGTGCCGTGCCCAAGCACGTCGGCGACGTTGTTGTTGTTATCGTAGAAATTCCAGCCCGGCACGATCTGCCCCTGCAAGTCCGGGTGCGAGGTGTCTACGCCCGTATCCAGAATGGCGATCGTCACGCCGGTGCCTTGCGTGTAGTCCCACGCGCTCGGGGCGCCGATTTTCGGCAGATGCCAGCCGTTGGCGTAGTAGGGGTCGTTCGGAAAGAGCGCCGGCTCCAGAGCACCGTCCAACTCGGCAAACTTGAGGTGGCGATTCTTGCTGAGCGCAGCCGCGACGGCCGCCGCGTTGGCCTGCGGCGGCAACTCGATAATATGCACTTTGATCTGCTGTATCTCGTGTGAGCGGCGCCCGCCGTGCGGCTTGACGATCCTGTCGAGCTCCGCCAGCGACAGTCCGGCGCGTGGCTGCACCAGTATCCGCCCTTCCGCATGCCGTTCGGGGAACGGCGCATCCGAGGGTGGCGCAGCATGCGCGGAGATGGCTGCGAACAACATGAGCGCAAGCAGCGCTGCTGCAAGCGATCGCAATGACGACTGTCCGAATATGGACGAAGTTCTGCCCGTGAAGGTAATGAAGGTGCGCCGCATGGTCCCCTCCTGAGGTTGGCCACATAGATCGACGCAAGAGGGGGTCGCAGCAGAGAAGACGGACCGGCGAGAAGACTCTGCCACGTCTCGTGGGCAGCGGACACGCTGCGCCGGACTCGTGACAGCCCAGACCGTTCATCCAGCAGTCCCGCTGCCTCGGAGCGTTTCCGAGGCCGGCGACTTTGCGTCCCCGGCTCGCGCCGGGTTTGCCTTTTATGGATGGCAAGTACGGGTGTGGTACCTGCAACAAATGTGCCGTATTGCAGAACTGCGCTGAAGGGGACACCAAAAAATGACTATGTTTCAGATATTTACTTAACTACGGTGGCGTGTCTGAGGATGCAAAAATGCACTTAGGCACTCCACCAAAGTGGCGCCTCCCAGCGACATCGGAGCTATTTGTCTGACGCTAATCGCTGCCAAGTGGCAG
Source organism: uncultured Alcaligenaceae bacterium (assembly GCA_964396485.1). Lineage (GTDB taxonomy): Bacteria > Pseudomonadota > Gammaproteobacteria > Burkholderiales > JACQAP01 > JACQAP01. The sequence goes on along the minus strand of CAYNFN010000425.1, from coordinate 2,396 downwards.
TGGGCGATGAGCTGCTAATTTGCACAGTCCTGAACGTAGAACCAGTGCATGTACGCCAAAAGAAGCGCGGCGACAGGGTCGTTCGCCTGCGGCGGCAGCTCGATGGTGTGGACGTTGATTTGCTTAGTAACCTGTCCGCGGCGGCGGCCGTGCGGCTTGTTGATCTTGCCAAGTTCCGCCAGCGACGGGCAGAGGCGGGGTTGCACGAGCACGCGGCCGAGCATGCATCTTTCGGGGTGGATGCTTTGGCTGCCGTCCTACCGGGCGGATGCGGTGCCGCATGCGCACAGCATCAGGCCCAAAGCAATGGCCAATGCGATTCAACCCGGAGGCGCCGGTAAAGCCACTATCAAATTCTCGATGGCGGGCCATTACCAATTGCGTCACGGTCGTGAGGAGAAATTAAGTGGTGTTGCCGGGCAACGGCCAGGGGACAATTCGGTAATGACAACTAAGTTCGGGTGAATGGTGAACGGTGAACGCGGTTCGCTTTTCACCATTCACTGTTTACTTTTCACCTGAACGGGGAATCCTCGAAAGGAAAACGGGGTGAGCATTGCACCCACTCCGTCTGGTTCACCCAGCGATGGCTTAGTTTATCTCCTGCGGCCGCGAGGCCGCCGGGCCTCGCCGCCGCTGTAAGTCTTCGACCAGATCAAAGGATGAAATCGCTCGCAGCCAGTGTGTGCAAGCCCATCAGCTCGATCTGGAAATCGGCCCCGGCGATCCCGTTGACATCGCCCTGAACAATCGTCACGTCATCCGCGGTGCCAGGGCCACCCGCATTTTGGTACCAAGTAACCCTGTTGGCAATCGCGCCGGTGTTCTGAGCACTGACAAAAGCGAAGGTCTGGTTGCCGAGACTCCCGGTGTTTGCGTCGATCGTCAAGAGGTCGATCAAATCGTTATAGGCCAAGAGGTCGGCATCTGCTTGGAAGTCCGTGATCACGTCTCGTGTACCAGGCAACGAGTCTCCGATCGCGTTGTAATCGAAAATATCGTCGCCCGAGCCGCCGGTGAGATCATCCTGGCCCGAGCCGCCGGTCAGCTTGTCGTTGCCCGGACCGGCGATGATGGTGTCCTGCCCCGCGTTGCCGTTAAGCGTGTCGCCGGCGGCGCCGCCCATCAACGTGTCGTTGGAGGATGTGCCGTTTTTGGTCAGCGCGTCCCCGTCCCAGGCGTAGAACACGGTGGGGCTGCTCGTGATCGTGCCCAAGCTGTTGTATTCCTCCAGGTGGTTTTTGATGTCGACGCCGGCGAGAATTGACAGCGCACCAGGATCGCCAGTGTTGAACTTGTACGGGCTTGTGGTCGGGAAGTTGAGGGCATTGATACCCACGTTCCAGTACGGCGAGCTCGAGGGAACGACCGGGCTGTTTGTGTCAAGCGCCGCGTTTCCCAGCCCCTTGAGGTACCCGTCGCCCTGCACCCCGTACACGCCAACAGTATTCTCGTCGTCTGTCAGGACTTGCAGCCAGTCGATTGCCTGGTCGATGTAGAACTTCGGATCGGTGGTCGTCGCCGGGTTGCCGTCGTCGATCGGGTTCCCGGCCAAGTAATTCAGCCACGTCGCGACCAAATGGCGGTCGAGGATGTAGCGCGCGTCCTGATTCCCCGTCGGGGTCGACGCATTGAGGATCGCCAACGCTTCGGTACGGGTGTAGAAGATCGTTTCCTCGTCTGGGTCCGTCATCCCGTTTTTGTTGTAATCACCGATTAGCAGTCCCGTCGCAGCGCTGCCGCTCACGGGATCAATAACCTGCGGTCCGAGCGAACTTGGATTTGCTAGGTCGTCTGCGAGCTTGTCTGTGACGTTGAACAGGATGTCGCCGTCCGGGAAGTTGGACTGCCCCGCTTGCGGGAGTGCGTCCTGGTCCGTCTCGTTCCCATTCCAGAACTGCTGCCATTTGGTGTTGGTCCAGAATCCCGGCGTGCGGACACCCGGTCCCGTGATCACTAATTCCCCGAAGTAGTTGGCGTCGTCCAAGGCCGAGAACGGCGTGCCGTCAAACGTGTAGTTCACCGTCGCAGTGTTCGTGTGCTGGCCGGCCTGCCACGCGGCATCGGTGAAGAATATCTCCACCGATTCGTTTGGCCCGAGCGATTCGATCGTGAACGTTGTATTGCCCGGATCGAAGTCGACCACGAGACCGCCATTACCGACCAGCTGGTCGAGGCTGAAGACGCTGTCCGACAGCACGACGTTAGTCGCCGTCACGTTGGAGATGTTCGTCAAGACGAACCGGAACTCCGGATCGCCCGTTCCCTGAATCATCACAGGTCCGCTTGGGGAATCGGCCGGATCCCAGTTCACCCCACCGTCCACGGAAACGTACTTTTCGAGATCGATAAGGCCTTGCGGGGGGATGCGCTGCTCGACCGGCACGTCGGCCGGG
>CAYNFN010000424.1:0-10396 GCA_964396485.1 uncultured Alcaligenaceae bacterium | reverse complement strand
TCCGCTTTATCGCGCCCGCCATCTGGAAAAGGTGCTCGATACCCCGGCGAAGATCTACTACCAGTACGAGGGCGTGAGCCCGGCCGGATCGCACAAGCCGAACACCGCAGTAGCGCAGGCGTTCTACAACCGCGAGGCGGGAATCCGAAAAATCGCCACCGAAACCGGCGCGGGCCAGTGGGGCTCTGCGCTGGCCTTTGCCGGCGCGCTGTTCGGGATCGACATCCAGGTATTCATGGTCAAGGTCTCGTACCAGCAGAAGCCTTACCGCCGCGCATTGATGGAGACTTACGGCGCGCGCTGCATCGCCAGTCCCTCGATGGAAACCAACGTCGGCCGCGCGATCCTGGCGAAAACGCCGGACAGCAACGGCAGCCTTGGCATCGCCATCTCGGAAGCCGTTGAAGTCGCCGCCACCCACGACGACACCAAATACGCGCTGGGTTCGGTGCTGAATCACGTTCTGCTGCATCAAACCGTGGTCGGCCAGGAAGCGATGAAGCAGATGGAAATGGCCGGCGACGATCCCGACATCATCATTGGCTGTACCGGCGGCGGCTCGAATTTCGCCGGCATCGTCTTTCCCTTCCTGGGTGCGCAACTGCGCGGCGGAAAGAAGCGCCGCATCGTCGCCATCGAGCCGGCCGCATGCCCTTCGCTGACCAAGGGCAAGTACGCCTACGATTTCGGCGACACCGGCCACCTGACGCCACTGGTGAGGATGCATACGCTGGGATCGACCTTCATTCCGCCTGCGGTGCATGCCGGCGGGCTGCGCTATCACGGCATGGCGCCGCTGGTTTCGCATATCAAGGAACTGGGACTGATCGAGGCACGCGCTTACAAGCAGGTCGAGGTGTTCGAGGCCGGGGTGAAGTTCGCGCGCGCCGAAGGAATCGTCCCTGCGCCGGAAGCGAACCACGCAGTCAAGGGCGTGATCGACGAAGCCCTGAAGTGCAAGGCCGAAGGCAAACCGCGCACCATCCTTTTCAATCTCTGCGGTCACGGCCACTTCGACATGCAGGCCTACTCAGACTACTTTGCCGGCAAGCTGACTGACCGAAGCTACGAGGAATCCGAACTGGCGATGGCGCTGGCCGGGCTGCCTGCTGTCGCGGCCGCCTAGTCGATAGGCGCCGGCAGGGCGGCCCGTTTTCGTTCTGCGCGCACCCGGTCAAACCCGCATTTGCATCCCCACCGGCCGGGCGTCGCCGCGTCAAGGCGCGGATGGCGCTTTGCGTCAGCTCTGCCATGCCGTGTCCGTCGCGATTGCACCCGGCAAAGGCGCCTGGAAACTCGGGTGAACCCGCCGGGGGGATGCTTTATTCCGGTAACTCCATGTATCTTTGAGGTTTCATGAGATTCTGTGGCACCCAAAAGTTTCTTGGCCATGGTTCTGGCATGTCGCTTGCCTTATAGAGTTCGAACGTTACACGGCAACGCCTGTGCTGCTCCGAACACCTCCGACCGGAGTCGAATCATGAAGTTATCGAATGACGGTTTCACGCTGATCGAACTGATGATGGCCGTCGCGATCATCGGTTTGCTGGCGGCCATCGGGCTGCCCGCGTATCAGAACTATGCTGCACGCGCCAAGGTTGCCGAGGCCTTGCTGGCGGCAGACGCCTGCACGACCAACATAACCGAAGTCGCCCAGTCGATGGACGTCCTGCCCGGGCCCGGCCAATGGGGATGCGAAACCCGCGCCGGCGACCCTGCGGCGACGGTCTACGTAACCTCCATCGAGAGCAGTGCCGAAGGCGCGGTCCGCGTGGTTTTGCAGGGGATCAATGCAACCGTCAACGGCCAGGCGATCATAATGCGTCCCTGGGTGGACCTTCTCAGGGCGGCAGCCGTGGGTCCGGGCGATCCGATCGGTGTGTGGGACTGCGGTCCGGACCCGTTGAATACCCAGGACATCTCGGTCTTTATGCCCGCCTCCTGCCGCGCTCCGGCGGCCGAAATCGGCGCCCTCACAGCCTTCGACGTCAGTGCAAGCTAGGGAAGCCGTTTAAGTCCTGAGCCATCTACAATGAAGTCACCGGCCTGCCGGTGACCCCGGACTGAAAAAACCGGATCTGAGCGGGCGGCCTTGCGGCCGCCCGTTCTTTTATGGAGGACCGATGCTGATCGCAAGACGGGAGATCGAAATCGCGGGGCAGCGCGTCCGCGCCCATCTCGCGCCCACTCCATTGATACGCGCGCAACATTTCAGCCGCGAACTCGGGGCCAATGTTTTTTTCAAGCTGGAGATGTTGCAGCCCACCCACTCGTTCAAGGTTCGCGGTGCATTCAATGCGCTTACCCAGCTCAGCGACAAACAGAGGAAACGCGGCGTAGTCACCGCCTCGGGCGGCAATCACGGGTTGGCGATCGCCTACGCCGCCGCCATACTCGACATCCCGGCGACCGTGTATCTGCCGGAATCGGCTACCGAGACCAGGCTCGCCGCGATCCGTCGCTTCGGCCCCGAGATGGTCGTTCACGGCAGCGCCTGGGACGACGCCAACGCGCTGGCAACGAAAGTTGCAGGCGAATCGGGGCGTGCCTACATCCATCCATTCGACAATCCGATGGTCATGGCCGGCCAGGGAACGATCGTGACCGAACTTCTGGCGCAACTGCCCGAGCCGGATCTGATCGTCGCCTCAATCGGCGGTGGCGGGCTGATTTCCGGAATTCTCTCCGCTGTTCACCACTACTCGCCGGGCACCCGCGTGTTTGGCGTCGAGACCGAGGGGGCGGACTCGATGTACCAGAGCCGGAAAGCGGGAAAGATCGTCGAACTGCCGGCGATCACCTCGATCGCCGAGACCCTGGGCGCACGCAAGACCGAGAAGACCCAGTTCGAAATCGTCACGAAATACGTTACCGATCTGGTCACCGTATCGGACAACGCGGCCATCCGGGCGCTGATTACCATCCTTCAGGAAGAAAAACTGTTCACCGAACCGGCGACCTCCTGCTCGGTCGCGGCGCTGCTGGAGGGCAAGATCCCGGTAAAACCCGGGGAAGACGTGGTCGTGGTGTTATGCGGGGCGAACGTGGCCCACGAGAAAGTTCACGAATGGGAATCCGCGGCTCGCAACCTCACTGTCAAAGCACGCAGACGAAAAGGCGACCCGAAGTAAAGCAAGTTACGAAAACGGCGGGGGAAAGACTGAGCAACCCGGCACTTGTTGTTCCCGATCGAATTGCGAACGCGGATTCATGCACATCAACGCCCGTTTGCCGAAATGACGGGGCACGTTGGCTGGATCTCTCTTGATTTGGCTGTCCTTTGCGTACCCCTCAAGGGGGTATTGAAAAGAATCCTTTGCGCCTTTGCGGTGAGATTTTGATCTACGCAGCAATCTCGCGCAGAACCGCACACCAGGCCTTGGCCAGATTGTTTCTGTCGTAACCGCCGCCGCCGAAAGCCATCAGGCGTCCCTGGGAGAAACGCCCGGCGATCCGCACCAGGCTCTGCGCTGCGTGCACGTGCGCGGCCGGCGAATACTCGAGGTGCGCCAGCGGATCGCCTTTCAATCCGTCGGCGCCGCACTGAAACACCACGAATTCCGGTTCGAACCTGGTCAGGTGCGCCACCACCCGCGGCCAGACCTGCCCGAACTCCCTGTCGCCGGAGCGCGGCGCAAGCGGGATGTTGAGCTTGGTGCCTTTGGCGTTTCCCTTGCCGGTTTCGTCCTCGCGCCCGGTGCCGGGATAGAGATGATTGCCGTCCTCGTGGATGTCGGCAAAAATCAGATCAGGGTCGTCCTCGAACGGATAAAAGATGCCGTTGCCGTGGTGTACGTCGATGTCCACGTAGGCCACGCGCCTGATGCCGTACCGGGAACGCAGCGTCTCGATCACCACGCCGAGATCGTTGAATACGCAGAATCCGGCCGCATGATCGCGCCCGGCATGATGAAGCCCGCCGATCGGCTGAAAGGTGCGCACGCACGCGCCCGCCATGATGCGGGCAAGGCCGTCCACAGCGGACCCGACCACGGCCGCAGACGCACGGTACACGCCGGGGAATACCGGCGTGTCGCCGTCGTCGAGATACTCGAGCCGGTCGCGCTCGGCGTGCATTACTTTTTCGACATGGCGCTTGCTGTGAAAGCGCTCGATTTCCTCGCGCGTGGCGACCCGCGGCGCCTGCACCGGTACTTTCTCCAGCAGCCCCTGGGCGGCGGCCTCCCTGTAGAACGCGCCCTGCCGGTCGGCCCCGAGCGGATGACCGTCGGGGAAGCCATAGCGCGCCAGCTCCTCGCCGACGTAAAGCGCCGCCTGCGCCGGCGTGGCGCTTTGCACTCTTCGCGACATCAGCACCGTCGTAGCTGCCGTTGCGAGCACGCCGGCGGCCATCCCCCGCAGCAGCCCGCGCCGCATCGCATCCGGCTCAGAACGCTTCGCCACAATTCCAGCAGACCTGAAAATGTCCGGGACTGCCTTCATGGCAACGCGGGCAGATCACGGATCCCGAACTGGGCCCCGGGCGCTCGATCTGACGGATCACGTCGCGTGCCCGTTGCAGGTCACGCTCGTCCACGATCCACACTTCGGGGTAGGCATGGGTAAACGGAATCTCGCCCAGCCCGCCCTGCAGGTTCTCGTTGAATACCGTGGCGTCGATCCCCGCCTGTCCCAGCAGTCCGCGCACCAGGTGCGCGTCCGGCAACGTCGCGGCGGAATAGATCTTGACCATCAGAACAGATCCATCTGGCCATCGAGTCTCGGGGGCTTGAACTTCGTCGTATCCAGCGGCCCGCGACGTACGTGGTTCAGCCCAAGCCGGTGGCAAGCAACGTTGAATCGCTTGCTCAGCAGTTCCGCCATTTCCCCCGTCCCGCGCATGCGCGAGCCGAAATTCGGATCGTTCTCGCGTCCCTCGCGCATGTCACGCACGCGACTCATCACGTGTGCCGCCTTGAGCGGGAAGTTGTGTTCGAGCCAGTCCTTGAACAAGTCCTTGACCTCCCAGGGCAGCCTCATCAAGGTGTAGCCGGCACGGTCTGCACCCGCCTCGCGTGCCGCTTCAAGCACGGCCTCGATTCCCGAATCGGTCAGAAACGGCACCACAGGCGCCACCAGTACTCCGGCCGGCACGCCCGCCTGCGCCAGTCTCCGGATCGCCTCGATGCGCCGCGCCGGCGCTGAGGCGCGTGGTTCCATGCGTCGGGCGATATCGTGATCCAGGGTTGTAACTGAAATATAGACCTGAACCAGATTCTTCGCCGCCATCGGCGCCAGGACATCGAGATCGCGCTCCACCATGGCGCTCTTGGTGATGATGGCACAGGGATGGTTGCATGCCGCCAGCACTTGCAGAATCGAGCGGGTGACTTTCCATTCTCGTTCCACCGGCTGATAGGGGTCGGTATTGGCGCCGATCGTAATGCAATCGCAGGTGTAGCCGGGCCTTGCAAGCTCCGCTTGCAGCAACTCCGCCGCGTTGGTCTTGGCAAACAGCCGGGTCTCGAAATCCAGCCCCGGCGACAGGTTCAGGTATGCATGCGACGGGCGCGCGTAGCAGTTGTGGCTGACAACGCCATTTGCGATGAAATCCTCGCTCGTCGTCGTGATGTCGTAGAGTCGCATCGACTTGCCGATCGGTTCGACGCTCACAACTCCGAGCCTCGCGGCGCTTTTCACGGCTTGACCAAGAATTTCGCGTTTTCGCGCGATGGCCGGTTCGACGCTATGGAAGAAGCGAAGATGCTCGCACAGCCCCCCGATAACGCGCACCACGTCGACGGGCTTCGCCGCATCCCGCTTGGTGTTCTCCACCACAAATCGGAACTGCCATTCGCACAAAGCGTCGCAGATCCGATCGATGATTTGTTGATCCGTATTGCTGATCCGAAGCACGCCTTGGCTGTAGCATCCCTCGGCATCGAATATCCCGGCCAGGAATCCGGCGGACCAACTGCGCGAGGGCGCGATCGGCCAGGCGACGAGTCCCCTGACCCGTTCCACCGACGAGAACGCGTGGGTGCGGATTGCCCGCATGGCTCTTCGCCCGGTAGCGGCCTCCTGAAACAAAAACTCCTGCGTTGCGACCTGCCGTTCAATCAAATATTCCCGGGCGCGGCGCAGCGCTTCCTCGTCACAAAGCGCCAGGCGAAATTGATGCTGGTCTCCTTGTGCTCGCCCCGAACGCGCGTAGTGGTAAGACGCAAGGAGTCCGTCACCGCGAATCAGTCCGCACAGGTAGCCCTCCCGATAGTTCTGATCCTGCTTGGGCGCCGCGGCAAAACTTCCCGTTCCCATCAGTTTGTTACGAGTAGTCAAGTGGGGCCTGGGCAAACCAGTTCCGATCTCGGTCCCTGTCACAAACTTCCAGCCGCGATCCGTGAGAAACCTGTGGTCTGCTCCTGCGGTGAGACAAGTGCCATCTTCCAGAACGATTCGGTAGGCGGGCTTTATCACACTCCAACGCGCGAGCACCCTTGTCTTCACGTAGCGCCGATACCATCCGCGGCGCTCAGTTCCGTACAACTCGTCCCCGACTTTCACCTCCTCCAATGGTCGAATTCGTCCGTCCCCCATCAGGATCGGCGTCTCGCCCGCTAGGCAGTAAATGCAGCCGTGCTCGCAACCGCGGTAAGGGTTGATCGACTGGGTGAAGGGAATGTCCGGCGAGTCGTTGCGCGAAATGATGCTCCTGGCCCGCTCCACGGTGACGATGGTCCGGGGACGGCCGGGCTCCTCCTCCAGCGGCGTATCCCAGCCGTCGTCGAAAACCTCGCGCGCATCCTTCTCGAATCGCCCTTCGGGATTGAGGGTTGCGCCGCGGCCCTTGTGGGCCGCGCCATGGTCTCCAGCTACCGTCTTCATTGCCATACTGGACATTTAACCAGTAATCTGGCCCGATGGGAAGCCCGCCAAAAAAGGGCCGAGGTACGAGGCCTGAGGTACGAGGTCCGAGGAACGAGGGCCGAGTAGTTGTACCACTCGAACCTCGAACCTCAGACCTCGTACCTCACGACAGCCCCATCATCCGGATCGCCGCCTTGCACAGCGCGGATTCAGAATTGGCGAATCCATCGAGGATGCTGAAGTGGTTGTCTTCCGGGCAGGGAATGTCTTCGGCAATAACGCTGCGCCAGTTGTTGGCCAGCAAGGCATGCTGTTCCTTGAACCCACCGATCTCCCGTCCACCCACTGCGATGTATAAGGGTGCCTTCGTGGCGGGCGGCATGAAAGCCGGGCTGACCTTGAGCGCCTCGACCTCGGTCAGGCGCACGTCCACGTTGATCGAGGGCGTGCGCGCAATCGGCACCAGGTCGTAAATGCCGCTGACCGACATTCCGCCCTGCGTCACTTTTTCCGGCAAGCCGCGGGAGTAGCGCGGCCATTGCGCCGCCATGCACATTGCGGTGAGATGTCCGCCCGCCGAGTGCCCCGCCACGAAAATGCGGTTGCGCGGCGAACCGACCTCGCCGGCATTACGATAAAGCCACGCCCCGGCCTTCAGACACTGCAGCACGATGTCCTCGACTTTCACCGACGGGCATAGCGAATAGTTGATCGCCGCCACGGCGGCACCGGCCTTGACGAAGGGCGCGGCGACGAAGGAATGGTCCTTCTTGTCGAGCGAACGCCAGTAGCCCCCGTGGATGAACATCAGCAGCGCCCTGGCCTCGCCGCGCGGACGGAAGATGTCCATGGTTTCCATGCGATGGTCGCCGTAGGGCACGTCCAGCTCGACGTCCAGTTCACGGCGCGCCTGGGCCGACTGCGCCGCCCAGCGGTCAAAAAAACTCTGGAACTCCGGGACCGCCGCCCGGTTGTTGTACAGGGATTCGTAAAACGCGCCGTCTTGGATCATGGCAACCTCCATATTTTTTTATTTTTACTGTTTATATTTAGAAACTTACCGGGGGGTGGACCGTCGTAACGATGACTGTGGATTCCCGAATCATGCAGGAATCGGCGGCAGATGAGAATTCCCCGGACGCCTGTTTCGACCCCCAGAACGACCAGGAAGCTTGCCGCTGCACCCGTTTGGGCGAATGATTCACCGCAGCATACCGGCGCTTCGTTCCGCGCAGAGTGGATTTCCGGCGCCCGTGCCATTTGAATCTTCCAGGGGAAACCTAATGTCATTGAAAATCCGATGGAGCCACGTTGTTCTTGCACTGTTGGCCGTAATCCCGATGCATGCCCAGGCGCAGGTCAAGATGTTTGAACCGGAGCGTGTCGGGCGCTGGTATGTGTCCGGGGCGGTGGGTGCATTCAATGAGGAGACCAACTCGCAACTGGTCAACCAGGACGACCAATTCGGTCTCGCAATCGGCGGCGGCTACCGGCTGACGCCTCACGTCGCCCTCGAAATCGACGGCCTGTTCGCGTCCCAGCGCATCGATACGCCGGCAACGATTCCCGCATCGGCGCTGGGTACCCCCGATAGTCGTGCCAGTCTATACAGCGGCGGTATCGGTGGCCTGGTGAAATTCATCCTGCCGCTGGATCGGGTTGAGCTGTACGTGGGCGGCGGGCTTGGCATCTACACCACGACGCTGTTGGTCGAAGGCGACCTCCAGGGGGCGCACACCGAGCTGACGGAAAACGACACCGACGCCGGTTTCCTGGCTGTGGCGGGGGCGGATTTCTTCGTCTCGCGCCGTGTTTCCGTGGGACTGGAGTACCGGCGGCTCAAGCTCGACGCGAATTTTGGCGCCCTCATCCCGGGCGACCTCGACATGGGCGGCGATTTCCTCTTTGCCACCGTGCGCGGCCACTTCTGAGCACGAGCGTGACGCATACGCCCCAGCCCAAGGCGACTGTGGCGGAGCGGTTTTTTTGATAGCCTGCGGATTGCCCTGGAAACCTCCGGTTCACCCGACCACTCAATGCGGCGAAAAACCTTGCCGCCTTGAGTGGTCGGGCGCACAAGAATTCAGTCGAAAAAACCGCGGAGCGAAAAACAAATGTTCAAGCAATTCAAAATCAACCCGAAAGACTTCGACGGTCCGGTGCTGGTGACGGGGGCCGGGGGCTGTATCGGCACCTGGGCGTTGTCGCTGCTGGTTGACGCCGGCGTTACGGTGGTGGCGATGGATCTCAGCGAAGACAAGCGCAGGCCGAAGCTGCTGATGGCGGATTCCGAGATCGCCGGGGTGAGGTGGCTCACCGGCGATATCGCCGATCCGGCGGCGGTGATGAGCGCCGTGAAGGCCAGCGGCGCCAGGGCGATCATCCACCTTGCCGCCCTGCAGGTGCCGTTCTGCAAGGCCGACCCTATTGCCGGCGCGCGGGTAAACGTGGTCGGCACCGTGAACATTTTCGAGGCCGCACGAAAATTCGGCATCAAGCGCGTTACCTACGCCAGTTCGATCGCGGCGCACGGGGTGTTCGACTCCAAGACCATGGCCACGCTCTACGGTGCGTACAAATTCTGCAACGAGCAGACCGCGCGGGTATACGCGCAGGATTGGCAGATCCCGAGCGTGGGATTGCGTCCCGGGGTGGTCTACGGCATCGGCCGCGACCAGGGCATGACGTCGAAAACGACGGTTGCAATCCTGGCCGCTGCGGCCGGCAAGCCCTACACCATCCCGTTCCGCGGCCCGATTTCGTGGCTGCACGCCGGTGAAGTGGCCAGCGCGTTCATCAAGGCCGTATCCAAGGAGCGCAGCGGGGCTGAGGTCTTCGACATCAATGGCGTCACCTCCACTGTCGAGCAATCGGTCGACCTGATCAGGAAAATCGCGCCGGAGGCCAAGATCCAGATCTCCGGCGAGGCACTGCCCTTCCCGATGGCGCTATCCGATCTGCCGGTGCGTAGCTTCTTGGGCGACTACGGATCGATCAGCCTCGAGGCGGGCATCCGCGAGACCTACGAGATTTTCCAGAAGCTGCTGGAAAAAGGCCTGCTGAGCGCCAAGAGCATCGCCTGACGCCCCGATTCCCGTCGCTTGCTGCGCCGCAAGACCCGCCACTGGCTTGGGAGTTAGCGGTTCTTAGCAAATTTTGTTTTTGTAGGAGCAGATCTCGATTCATGGCGTTGCGCATTGACGCGCCGAATGGGAACGGGCACACTGCGCTTGCGCTGTACCGCGGCACCTGAAGGTCGTATGGGGAACAAAGGCAACCAAGGTCCCCGGGGGGGTGAAAAGAAGAACCGGCGGTGCAAGTGGCTAAAACAACTCACGACCTAAAATTCCTAGGAGGATTCCAAATGAAAAAAGGCATCGTCGCCGCATTACTGGGACTGCTGTGCGTGTTCGGTTCGTCCGGCGCGTTCGCACAAACCGTCAAGGTGTACTGGACCGCCAGCGGCATGTTCGGTCCGTTCCCGATTACTGGTCTGATCCCCACCATACCCAAAGAAAAACAACGCGATATCACCATCCCGATCAGCATGTGGATCATCGACCACCCGAAAGGTTTAGTCGTGTTCGAC
>CAYNFN010000423.1:0-8367 GCA_964396485.1 uncultured Alcaligenaceae bacterium | reverse complement strand
GGCTGGTGCCGATGGCGGTGGATGATCCTTCCACCGGCGGCAATCCGCGTCCGGCCGGCCACGCCGAGATGCGACAGATGTTCATCAAGGCCATCCGCGGCGATCTGTCCTGACGAGTCTAAGGACTACAAGAACAATACGCTCAACACGGAGGACGCAGAGGACACGGAGGAAAGGCAAGAGCAAAAAAACAAACGAGTGTAAAAAGCTCCAATTGGCGGATGTTGCAACAAAGTCGAAATTGGCGGCACAGGTTCGCGAACTGTTACCTCGCTTTTATCGCCAACTTGCTTTTCCTCGTTTTTGTTCTTCCTCCGCGTCCTTTGCGTCCTCGGCGGTATGTGCCATTTTCCTGCCAAAGCCTTTCGACGCGCTCCCGATTTGCTATAGGATTACGCCCTGGTCAATTACGGCACGCATCCCGCGGCGTTCGGCAGGTCTTCCTCGCAGTCGATCTGGTTTCGCGGGGCGGTATTTTCACGCGGCACTGGACGTCAAGCCTGCATTTCAACGAATTCATCATGCGGAAGTTTCCTCGCTGCGCCGCCCTGTTGCTGGCGGCCGCCATCACGACGCTTGTTGCTGCTGAAGCCGTTGCCGCCGAGGTGTTCGAACTCGAGCCTGAGTACGTCTACGGCAGGAACCGCAAGCCGCAGTTGGGCTATCGGCAGCCCGAGGTCTTTGATCCCCTGAGCGACCGGCTTTACCAGGCCGGCTACCGCAATTTCGCGCCGACGGCGATCCCCGACGAATTGAAGGAAGTGCCGGCGATGGAACGCGTGCAGAAGATGGGCCGCATCCTCGCCTGTGCCGATGCGTGGTTCTGGCCTTTCTCCCGCACCGCGCGCAAGAACGAGCCGCCGGGCCTGGAGATCGAGATTCTGAAATCGATCGCCAGGAAGCACGGCTGGGACGTCAGCATCGCCTGGGTGAATACCGGGATGCGCTTCGGCGTCGGCGTCACCTTCCGCACTTCCATCGACAAGGGCATCTGCGACATTTTCCTCGGGCTCACGTACACCGGCGACGACCACCACATGCCGAAGCACCAAATGGCATTCACCAAGGCGTTCATGAGCACCGGGTACGTGCTGGTGACCCAAGGGCCGGCGAAGGACGTAAAGAGTCTCGACGATGCGAAGACGCAGGGCGTCAAGATCGGCGTGCCGGCCTATTCCCCGATGAGCGAATACGCACAGGCCAACGGCATCCCGCACGCGACATTCTTCCAGAATTACCAGGTCATCGACGCCTTGATCCGCGGGGAGGTCAACGCCGCGATGATCTGGTCGGGTGCAATATCGCAGGCGCGGCTCGCGCATCCGGAAGCGGAGTTCGAGATGGTGAAAGGCTACGTGCCACCGCCGGAAATGCGCTTCGATAACAATTGGGGTGTGAAGGAGAAGGAAGTCGAACTCATCCAGTTCATCAACGAGGCGTTTGCGGAGATGCTCAACAGCGGGGAGACCAGGCGCCTCTCCGAGCGCTACGGCGTGCCCTTCTATCCGCCGATCCACTAAAGAATTCAAGAGCGTTGACGCAAAGGTCGCAAAGGGCAATGAAAGGTACGCAAAGGACTACGTATGTGGTGAATGATTTTCCTGACTGTTCGGCAGCGCCTGCGTACTGCACGATGAGCAACTATCTGGCTGAGGGATGGAAACCATGATTGAAAAACTGATTGAACTGAGCATCATGTCCGGCGGCCTGTTGCCGCTGATGGCGGTGCTGCTGCTGGTGACGCTGGCGGTGGTCGTCGAGCGTTCGTATTTCTTCCACAAGGTCCTGAAGTCGGGGCAGGCGATGGAACACGACCTGCAACTGGTCGAGTACCAGAACGTTGGGAAGCTCGAACAGCTTGCCAACCATTACGAAGGCTCGCTGCAACGCTCCATCATCTCCTCGGCGCTGGCCTCGCGCGGCGAGGATGCCGGCACCATGGAACGTCACATCGAGGAGGCGATCATGTGGCAGATGCCCAAGATCGACAAGCACGTCTGGGTGCTCGATACCTCGGTGACGCTCGCCCCGCTCATGGGTCTGCTGGGCACCATCATCGGCATGGTTCACGCCTTCGACATCCTCGGCACCTCGGGTACCGGCGGCACGGCCACCAGGATGGTGACCGGCGGCATTGCCGAAGCGCTGGTTGCAACCGGGGCGGGTCTGTTCATCGCCATCATCGCGGTACTGTTCCTCAACGACTTCAACAAGCGCGTACGCCTGGCGCTGCACCAGATGGATCTGCTGAAGGTGATGGTGATCAACCGGTTCTACGGGGGCGGCTCGGCGCACCAGGGTGTTTCCGTGCGGGACGCGCACGCGGCCAGCGTCGCCGAGATCAAGGCGGGGAGGGGGCAGTGAGCCGCCGTACGCGCGGCGGATATTTCGACGCCAACCGGCCGCGCGTCGAAGTGATCCCCATGATCGACATCATGATGTTCCTGCTGGTGTTCTTCGTGGTCATCTCGCTCAACATGATCGCTGGGTCTGGCGTGCTGATGGAAATTCCCGGCTCCAGGACCACGCAGCAACTCAAGGTCTCCACCATCACTGTCGGCGTTACCAAGGACGGCAAGGTGGTCGTCGCGGGCAAGCCGCTCAATCCGGATCAGTTGAAGGCGCGGCTCAACGCGCTCAAGAAAGACGGTCCGGTGGATGTCGTGCTCGCCGGCGACAAGGACGTGCCGCTGCAAATGCTGCTCGGCGTAATGGATACGATCCGCGGGTCCGGTATCTCGTCGGTAGGCATCGCTGCCATCGCCGAGAAGAAATGACTTTTGAGATACCGCAGTCGCGCGGCCCGCTGTGGGCCGATGCGAAGGATATCGACGAGCAGACCCTGCCGCTGTGGCGTGCCGGCCTGATCGCGCTCGGCCTGGAGCTGCTGGTCCCGTTCCTGGTTTATGGCGTGGATTGGTCGTTCCTGCCCGATTGGCGGGAGCCGCCCCCGACGCAGGTGATGTCGGTGCGCCTCGAAGAGCCGCCACCGCCGATGGAGCCGCATCCGGAGCCGGACAAGAAGAAAGAGCAGAAACCGCCGCCGAATAAGAAGATCAAGCGGGAGAAGAACCCGGTCCCGATCGAGATCCCGAAGCCGCTTCCGGACGAAGTGCCGGCGAAGATCATGCTGCCCAAGCCCGAGCCGAAACCTCAGCCCGAACCGCCAAAGGAGGAGAAGAAGCCGGAGCCCGAGCCGGAGCTGCCGCCGTTGCCGTCGGTGTTCCGCGACGTCAAGCCGGTGAAGAAGGTGAAGCCGAAATATCCTCGGGAGGCCGAAGACGCGCACATCGAGGGCCGGGTGAAAGTGCGGCTCACGGTCGAAGTCAACGGCAACGTCAGCGACGTGCAGATGCTGCTGTCGGAGCCGCCCGGCGTGTTCGACGAAGCGGTGCTGGAGGCGGTGCGCCAGTACATCTTCAAGCGCGACGGCACCTCGTACCTCGCGGATCAGGAGATCATTTTCAAGATCGACTGATTAACGGGGTTATTGGGATCACCAATGGGCGCGACGTGACTCGCAGTAAGACAACGCCGCTCCATCTCTTCCCAAAAGTCAAAAGATTCGACGCAAAGATTCTTTTCGATACCCCCTTGAGGGGTACGCGAAGGCGCAAAGAAAGACAATAACGAATCGTGGTACGAAACCCTTGATGGAAAGGCCGACAGCCGTGTCGGCGGCGCCGGAGGAAAAACAAAAACGAGGAAAAGCAACTTGGGGATAATGGCGAGGTACCTGTTCGCGACCCTGTGCCGCCAACTTTTGCTGCGATGAACCATGACCTGTAGTAATTGAGATTTGATCGCTCAAGGAACGTCAGATCAGATCGAACCGCTTTCCTGCATTCCCTCATCCCCAACCCTTCTCCCGGGGGGAGAAGGGAGTCGTCTTCCCTCTCAGCCATACAAATGGACCCTCTCCCTCCGGGAGAGGGTAGGGTGAGGGAGGCGCAGCCCGGGACAAGGGAACACTCATATGCACCCGTAAGGGGTGTGAAGCGGAGCAGAGGGACCGAGGGTGAGGGCGAACTGGGCAACTCGATTGGGTCGGCGTTTCTCAAAGCGAATCACTTTCCGACGGACACTGTATGTCAGATCAAGTGCCGATTTCTACAACTAATCGTTGCTCAGGTGAAACTCAATACGCTTGCCTTTTTGCCAAATGTTTTCCTTTGCGTACCTTTGCGTCCTTTGCGTACCCCTCAAGGGGGTATTGAAATGAATCCTTTGCGTTTCACGCTTTTACGAGCCTTTAAAGACCGGTTTGCGCTTCTCCACAAAAGCGCTCACGCCTTCCTTCAGGTCGGCGGTACGGGCGCAGCGTGAGAACGCGAACAGCTCCTCTTCCATCTGCGTTTCGATGGACGTGGCGATGGACTGGTTCATCAGCCGCTTGGCTTCGGCATAGGCCTTGGTCGGCCCGCAGGCCAGGCGCTGCGCGATCTTCGCGGTTTCCCCGGCGAGACTGTCGCCGGCAACCACCCAGTTCACCAAACCGAGCGACCGCGCCGTCTCGGCGTCGAAGCGGTCCGGCAACAACGCCAGTTCCATCGCCTTCCGGTAGCCGAGCAGCCGCGGCAGGAAATGCGTGCTGCCGCCGTCCGGGCTGGCGCCGATGTTTGCGTAGGCAAGAGTGAACTTGGTATCCGCCGCCGCGATCGCCAGGTCTGCCGCGCACATCAGGCTGAAACCGGCGCCGGCAACGGCGCCGTGCACGCTGGCCAGGACCGGCTTGCCCATCCGCCGCAGGGCCAGAAACGCGAAATGCATCTCCCTCCCCCAGTGCACGATCAGTTCCGGGAGCTCCTGCAGATGGGAATGAAATACCGACACGTCGCCGCCGGCCATGAAAGCCGCACCCTCTCCACGCACAACCACGGCTCGCACCGCCGGATCATTCTGCACCGACTCCGCAATCGGCCGCAGTTGCTGCATCATCTCGCCGTCCATCGCGTTCAGTACCTGCGGACGGTTGAGCGATATGGTGGCCACGCCGCCCTCCACCGATAGCAGGACGACCGCGCTCATGCCGCGGTTTTCTGCGAAACGACGCTGCCCATATCCGCAACGTTTGCCGGTTCGCGTGCCGACTGCATGCGCCCCACGTCATGCGGAAAGTCGTCGACCATGATGCAGGCACGCCGCAGCGCGCCGAAGCGCCGGTATTGTGCAGCTTCCCCCGCGCTGATGATGCCCTTCTCCAGCGCCGATGCCGTACGCGACTCCTCGGTAAACCCGGATATCACACCGGCCTTCGCCGCATTTCTGATCTTCGCTTCCACCGCCTCGCCGGCAGGTGCCGCCTGCATCGCCAGTTCGAGCCGCCAGACCGGGTCGTCCTCGTGCTTGTGCAGGAACATGTTCGCGGTCAGGCGGTCGCGCGCCTGTGACGGCTCCAGCAGCAGCCGCGCCACTTCGTGGCCGCGGTGATCGCTGGGCGCGCTGAATACCTTGCCCCATGGGAAGACCAGGAAGCGCATCTTCCACGCCGCGATGCGGCTCGGGAAATTCCCGAACACACCGTAGAATGCATCCTGGATGCGGTTGAGACAATCTTCCAGCGCCCACTGCGCCAGCGGCAGATCGGCCTGGGGCCGGCCATCGTCCTCGAATCGCTTCAGTACGGTGGAAGCGATATAGAGCTGGCTCATAATGTCTCCCAGTCGCCCGGACAACTTTTCCCGGCGTTTCAGTTCACCGCCGAGGCACAGCATGGCGACGTCCGCGGCAAGCGCAAAACCCGCGGCGAGGCGGGTCAGTTGCTGGACATGGCGGCGCAGTTCCGGCGCACCGGGTACCGCGACCAGGCGCGCACCGCTCAGCCCCAGCCACAGCGCCCGCGCGGCGTTGGCGAGCACGAAACGCACGTGATCCCAGAACGCGTCATCGAATTTCCCGCTCGCTTCCAGCGGATTTTGCGTGCGGGTCGCGGCGATTTCTTCGAGCACGTAGGGATGGCAGCGGATCGCGCCCTGGCCGAAGATCATCATGCTGCGGGTGAGGATGTTGGCGCCTTCGACGGTTATGCCGATCGGAATCTGCTGGTAGGCGCGGCCCAGATAGTTGTTGGGACCGAGGCATATGCCCTTGCCGCCGTGCACGTCCATCGCATCGTTGATGACCTGGCGGCCGCGCTCGGTGCAGTGATACTTGACGATCGCCGATATGACCGAAGGTTTTTCGCCCAGGTCCACCGCGCCCGCGGTCATGGTGCGCGCCGCATCGATTGCGTAGGTATTGGCCCCGATGCGCGCCAGCGCTTCTTCGATACCCTCGAATTTTCCGATGGGAATCTTGAACTGGCTGCGCACCCGGCTGTAGGCGCCGGTGGTGCGCGCTGCCAACTTGGCTGCGCCGGCGCTCGAGGACGGCAGCGAGATCGAACGTCCCGCCGCCAGACACTCCATCAGCATTCGCCAGCCCTGGCCGGCGTATTCCTTGCCGCCGATTACCCAGCTCATGGGAATGAAAACGCCCTTGCCCGAGTTCGGGCCGTTCATGAACGAGGCATTGAGCGGCAGGTGGCGGCGACCGATGTTCACGCCCGGATGACTGGTCGGAATCAATGCCAGGGTGATGCCGATGTCTTCCTCGCCGCCCAGCAGATGATCCGGATCATGGAGCTTGAACGCCAGACCGAGGATCGTCGCCACCGGGCCGAGCGTGATGTAGCGCTTCTCCCATGTGAGCCGAATGCCGAGGATTTCCCTGCCCTCGTGCACGCTTTTGCAGACCACGCCGAAGTCGGGGATCGAACCGGCGTCGGAGCCGGCTTCCGGGCCGGTGAGCGCGAAGCACGGCATCTCGAGACCCTTTGCCAGCCGCGGCAAGTAGTGGTTCTTCTGCTCTTCGGTGCCGTAATGGAGCAGCAGTTCGGCTGGTCCGAGCGAATTCGGCACCATCACCGAAACGCACGCCGTGGCGTTGCGGGTGGCAAGCTTCTGTATTACCTGCGAATGCGCGTACGCGGAAAATCCCAGGCCGCCGTACTGGCGCGGGATGATCATGCCGAGGAAACCCTTGTCCTTGATGAACTGCCAGACTTCCGGCGGCAGATCGTTCAGCTCATGGGTGATTTTCCAGTCGTCGCAAATGCGGCACAATTGCTCCACCGGACCGTCGAGGAAATCCTGCTCGTCCGGGGTCAGGCGTGGCTTCGGCGTGCCGAACAGCTTGCTCCAGTCCGGTTTGCCACTGAACAATTCGCCGTCCCACCATACCGTTCCGGCATCGAGCGCCTCCTGCTCCGTCTGCGAAATCTGGGGCAGCGCCTTGCGGAACCAGTTGAGAAGCGGATCGCTGATCAGCGCCTTGCGCAATGACGGCACCATCAGTACGACGGCCACCACCAGAAAAATGGTCCACAGCAGCACCTTGGTTTCGGCATCCGCGCCCGACCAGAGCGTCGATGCGCCGAGGTAGGAACCGACGCCGATCAACCAGGCCGGCGCGGCAGCGCGCCAGTATGCCAGGGCCCATAACACCGCCACCGCAGCGGCAAGCCAGAGAAATGCGTTCATTTTCCTGCTCCCAAAGTCGCCAATCCGTGAATAGGTCTCAGGCAGCCTCGCGGCCGGAAACGCCGCCGATCTTGCGCGGCTGAGTCCGGGCTTGTCAACGAAAAATTTCAGGAGAAAATCTCGGTTCTCACCACGAAGACACGAAGACACGAAGAAACACGAAGAAGAACAGGAATCCTTAAACTAACTGGGGATAGAAGCGAAATGACTGTTCGTGATCCTCTCCCGCCAATTTCGACTCTGTTGGAACATCCGCCGATTGGAGCTTTTTACACACGTTTGCATTTTTTTTTGCTCTTCTTCGTGCCTTCGTGTCTTCGTGGTGAGATTTTGGTTTATTGATTGCGTCATACACGCTAACTAACTAGAACTGGGATTCTTCCAGCGCCAGAACGCTGGTCGACCCGTTGACGATTTCCTGCTTGCAGGACTGGGCGAGCGGCAGGACGTGTTCCGCATAGAAACGCGCCGTGCCGATTTTGGCGCGGTAAAAATCGTAGTCCTCCGCACCCTCATCCAGGCGCCGCTTGGCGATCCGCGCGGCGCGCGCTAACTGCCATCCGCCCGCCACGACGCCGAACAGCTTCAGGAAAGGCACCGCGCCGGCGGCGGCCGCTTTCATGTTGTGCGGAAACGTCGCCAGCAACCAGTCGGTCGCCTCCGTCAAAGCCGCCACGCCCTCGGACAGCGAACGGCGGATGACCGCGATGCCCGGATGGGTGACTTTCGCCAGTTCGCCGTCCAGCGCACGCATCTCCGCGATCATCAGCTTGATCGTCGCGCCTTTTTCATACGCAATCTTGCGGCCGATCAAGTCGTTCGCCTGGATCCCGGTGGTGCCCTCGTA
>CAYNFN010000422.1:0-8285 GCA_964396485.1 uncultured Alcaligenaceae bacterium | reverse complement strand
CTTCCACCTCGCGCAGCGCGTCGCGCTGGATCTGCGCGAAATTGCGGATCTGCACCTGCGCGAACTTGATGTCTTCGATCACCTGCTTCGGAAGCTGGCGCACGCAGTCCTCGATCTCGCCCTTGCTCATGCGGAAGTCTTCCGGCGACCAGTTGTCGAATTTCTGCGACAGCTCGCGCACGGCTGCATCGCCGCGCTTCTCGATGTCGGCGAGGATGTCCTCGACCGTCTTGCGTACCTTGGCGATGTCCGCAGCGTCCTGCTCGGCGGAAATGCCGGTCTTCAGAAAAATAGTCATGATTCAGTTTTCCAGGGAATATGACGACAGTGAATTCAGGCACCACCCACGGGTGGAAATGCGGGCACCGGGTGACAACAGCAAGCGCTATTCTCATGCGGATACGACGCGCCCGTCAATCCGGACCTTCACCGCAATTAAACCTTCACCGCAGAGGCGCAAAGGCGCAGAGGAAACGCAAAGGAAAGCAAGAAAAGCATGAATGGGGGAAAGAACCTAAGGTCTCGCCTTTTCGTTGATGAATGGTCCGTACACTTCGATGTTCCCTTCTGCGCCGATCAGTTTTATGCCCAGTCAAGTTCTTCTTTGCGTTTCCTTTGCGTCTTTGCGGTGAAAATAAGAAGTGGATAGTCGCGCCACCACGATATATCGACTGGGTGCGGCAAATCGGAACGCCCCGTTTTTTTGACACGATTCGTTTGGTTTTCTCTGCGTTCTTTGCGCACCCCTCAAGGGGGTATTGAAAAGAATATTTGCGGTGAAAATAAGAAGTGGATAGTCGCGCCACCACGATATATAAACTGGGAGCGGCAAATCGGAACCCCCGTTTTTTCGACACGATTCGTTTGGTTTTCTCTGCGTTTCCTCTGCGCCTTTGCGCCTCTGCGGTGAAGGTCTAATTGCGGTGAGGGGGTAATGTTCAGAGAAAAGGAAACTCGACTTCCGGCCGGCGCCCGCCGATCAGGTCGGCGATGGCCTTGCCGGATCCGCACGCGAGCGTCCAGCCGAGCGTGCCGTGACCGGTATTGAGGAAGAGGTTGCGATAGCGGGTGCGCCCCAACAGGGGCACGTTGCTCGGCGTGGCCGGGCGCAAGCCGGCCCATCGGGACGCATTGGCAAAATCGCCGGCCCCTGGGAAGAGTTCCTCGACGCGTTCGATGATTGCCCGGCAGCGCGCTTCGTTGAGCGATGTGTCGTATCCGGTCAGTTCCGCGGTACCGGCCGAACGCAGGCGGTTGCCCAGCCTCGTCACGGCGATCTTGGCGTTCTCGTCGGTCATGCACACGGTCGGCGCGGCATCTGCGTGCGCCAGCGGGGCCGTCACCGAATAGCCTTTCACCGGATACACCGGCACACGCACGCCAACGGAAGCGAGCACGAAGGGACTGTAGCTGCCGAGCGCAACCACACAGGCGTCCGCGGTCACCACCTCGCGGCTGCCGCGCGCATCGCGCAGCGCCGCACCGCAAACCGCGTCACCCGCGGTGGTGATCGCCTCGAGCGAAGTCTCATAACGGAACTCCACGCCCTGGCCGCGGCACAGCGCGGCCAGGTTCTGGGTGAACTGGTGAGCGTCGCCCGATTCGTCGTCCGGCGAATAAGTCGCGCCGATGATGCGTATGCGCGTGGCTCCCAGGGCCGGCTCGATCGCGAGGCATTCCTGCGTGCTCTTGAGTTCCAGCGCGCAGCCGTACTCGCGCATCAGCGCCACCCGTGCATGCGCATGCGCGAACTCGGCCTCGTCAGTATGCAGGTGGAGAATCCCTTTTTCGAGGTGATCGTAGGCAATGCCGGTATCGCGGCGCAGTTGCTGCAGCATGGTGCGGCTGTACAGCGCCAGCCGCAGGATGGTCAGCGTATTGCTCCGGGTACGGCCGGGCAGGCATTCGAGCAGGAATCGCAGCCCCCACGACCATTGACGCAGGTCGCCGCGCAGACGGAACAGCAACGGCGCATCCTCGCGTCCGAGCCATTTGAGGATCTTCAGCGGCGCGCCAGGATTGGCCCAGGGTTCGGCATGGCTCACCGAAATCTGGCCGCCGTTGGCGAAGCTGGCTTCCATCGCGGCGGCGGGCTGCCGGTCAATCACCGTAACTTCGTGCCCGGCCTTTGCCAGATACCATGCACTGGTCACACCGATCACGCCGGCCCCGAAAACGAGAACTTTCATGCTTGCTTTGCTCCCACCAAAAGACTCACCACGGAGGACACAGAGGACACGGAGGAAAATCAGAAGCAAGCAAACCAACTGGAAATAAAACCTTGCGAGAGCGGGGCATCGTTACCGCATCCGTTTCTCATATCCAACCTGTCTTTACTGCGTTCTTGTCTTTCCTCCGTGTCCTCTGTGTCCTCCGTGGTTCAAGGTCTGATTTTGGCTCTCAGTTACTGTGCCACCCAGCCGCCATCCATGAGGATGTCGGTGCCGGTCATGAACGACGCGCCGTCGCTGCAGATGTAGCGCGCCAGCCCGCCGATCTCTTCCGGCTTGCCCCAGCGCGCCATCGGGGTCTGCGCCATCAGCGCCGCATTCTTCTGCGCGTCGGCGCGCAGCGGCGCGGTCAGGTCCGTGGCATAGAAGCCCGGGCTGATCGCCACCACGGTGATGCCGTCATTCACCAATTCCAGTGCCATGCACTTGGTGAGGCCGAGCAGCCCGGCCTTGGACGAGCAATACGCACCGCGGCCGGCACTGCCGACATGCGCCATGATCGAAGTGATATTGATGATGCGGCCCCATTTGGCCGCTTTCATGTGCGGAATGAAGGCGCGCGACACCAGGAACGCGCCGGTCAGGTTGGTTTCCAGCACCAGCTTCCACTCGTCCAGGGTGAAATCCGCGACGTTCTTGCGTACCGCGGTGCCGGCATTGTTGATGAGGATGTGCGTGCCACCGAAACGGGCAATGACGTCCTGACCGAGTTTCCCGACCTGCGCTTCATCGCGCACGTCGGTGATGAAGAGTTCGCTATCCGCGCCCTTCTCTTTCGCCAGGTTCTGCGTCTCGGCGAGCTTGGTCTTGTCGCGTCCGACCAGCGCCAGCTTTGCCCCGGACTCGCCGAGCGCCAGCGCCATCGCCCGTCCCAGCCCGCGGCTCGCCCCGGTGATGACTGCAACCTTCCCCTGCAAGAATTTTCCTTCCATCATTTCCTCCGGACCTGCTTTTTATTGAGCGGTGCGCAGTATACCTCGCGCGCCTCCACGGACCCGTTGGCACAATACCGTTCCAATAACTCGTATCAGCCAGACCGGCAGTTGCCCGGACGAGCGAAGCTGGCCTACACTTGCGCCATGCGCATCGTTGGGCAGCAGAACCGCTCCGAAATTGAGCTTGACCCGCTCCTTGCATATCGTCGTGGGCGCGCGCTGGATGCCATGTTGCGCCGTGCCGCGCCGCCAATCCAGCGAGGCGTCATGCGCGGCTCGCACGAGTACTTCAATCGCCTCGATGCCGAACGCCAGAAGCAGGCCGCGCGCGCGTTGAATGCGCAATGACGACGGATGACCCACTGCTCAGGCTGCTGGGGCGGTTTCGCGACGAAGGGGTTGAGTACGTGCTGGTGGGTGGGCAAGCGGTGCGGCTCAACGGTTATCTGCGCGCAACGGAAGACGTGGACGTACTGGTCAAGCCGACTCGCACCAATGGCGAGAGGATCATTCGCGCCCTGAGCTTCCTGGCGGCGTCCAAGGAACTCGATGCAGGGTGGTTTGTTCCGACCGCGGATGGCAACGTCGAGAACATAAGGGTCGCCGACGATCTGCTGGTCGATCTGCTGTTTTCCGCGAATGGCGAGACTTATGAATCGGTCCGGCCTCACGTGCGCGAGCTGATGATCGAGGGCACGCCGGTGAAAGTGCTCAACATCGACGGTCTGATAAAAACCAAGACCGACTACCGGGAAAAAGATCTGCTGGACAAACAGGTATTGTCCCGGATCAGGGACGATTTGAGGAAAGACGGGTAATTGGGCAGCGCCCGCGCCGTGCGACAAGTATTTCACTGCCTGCGCCCAGGCACGGCTGAAATCGTCGTGACGAATTGCAGTTGCCTCGTCACTTGTCACCAGTCACTTGTCACCTGTCACTCGTCACTATGTCACCCGTCACTATGTCGCCCGTCACTCGTCACTTGTCACCCGTCACTTGTCACTCGTCACTGCCTTTGAAATCACTTGCCAATGATCTTGCCGAACGTCACCCAACTTCTGCCGTCGAAGCGGGCAAGCTGCGCCGATTCGATCAGGAAGTAATCGTCCGGAGAAGTATTCCACTTGATCCCCGGCAGCATCATCGGCAGTTGCAGGTCCTTGATGCCCGTCATCTGTCTCATCACGTTTTCGCGGCTGAGATCATCCCCGCAGGCCTTGAGCACGTGCACCACGCCCTGGGCGATCAGGTAACCAGACACATTGAAGACGTCGTTGATATCGCCTTCCGGATAGTACTTTTTGAACCAGGCGGCATACTCCTTGAATCCGGGATCGTTTTTCCATTGTGGATCCACCGGGTCCTTGATGTAAGCGGCGCTGATCAACCCCACCGATTTGTCCATTCCTGCAGGTGTCAGTACGGCGCCCACCGACGTCGACACGTTGTTGAGGACGTGCAGCGGCTTCCAGCCCATGTCGTGAATCCTGCGGATCGCCTGGGCGGTGAATTTGGGCGTGGTGATGTCGTAGAAAGTGTCCGCTCCCGAGGCCTTGAGTGTGACGATCTGCGAATCAACGGTGGGATCGGTGACTTCGTAGCTGGCCTCGGCCACGATCATCTTCGCCGCTTTTTCGCCGAGACCGTCCTTCAGCCCTTTGACATAGTCTTTGCCGTAGTCGTCGTTCTGATACAGGATCGCGATTTTGGCTTCAGGTCTGGTATCCAGAATGTATCGGGCATAAACGTGGCCCTCTGCCTGGTAGTTGATGTTGAAACCCATGGTCCAGGGAAAATTCTTCGGATCTCCCCACTTGGTGGCGCCGGTATTGACGAAGATGTGCGGCACACCCTTGGTGTTGACGTACTTGTGAATCGCCGAGTTCGGCGGCGTCCCCAGCGTGCCGGCGAGAAACAGCACTTGTTCCTGCTCGACCAGCTTGCGTACCTGCTCTACCGTGCGCGGCGGACTGTAGCCGTCATCGAGGCTGATGAAGTTGATCTTGCGCCCGTTGATCCCGCCCTGCTCGTTGATCATCTTGAAGTAGGCAGCCTCCGATCGGCCGATGGTGCCATAGGCCGAGGCCGGTCCGCTGTAGGGATTGGTGCTGCCGATCTTGATCTCGGTGTCGGTGACTCCCGGGCCGTACTTCTTCTGTGCCAACGCGGTCGAAGCGGCAACCGAGGCGACCAATCCCAGTACCAACAATAGTCTGCTTTTCATGCTGTTCTCCTCACTCCAGTCACTGCATTCAATGCGGTCTAAATACTGTTCCGACGCACGCCCGGCATCCGCATCCATGCAAGACGCACAAAGCCCGCGACCCCGGTCGGCATCAGGTAAACGAAAGCGAGCAGAAACACACCGTAGATCGCCCACGGAGCGGCCTTGGAAATCTGGTCGGCGAAATTGGGCACGAACTGTATGAACAGCGCCCCGTAGAAGGCGCCCGAAATCGAGGCGATGCCGCCGATCACGATGCCAATCATGAAATTGATGGACAATCCCGCGGTGAAACTGTCGGGCGCAACGAACTGGATCACGATGGCGCCGAGCGCGCCCGCCACGCCGGTGAACAGCGCGCTCACGCCGAAGGCAAGCGTTTTGTACAGCGCACTGTTCACGCCCATCGCCTCGGCCGCAATCGGATGGTCGCGGATCGCCACCAGCGCGCGCCCGACGCGGCCGCGCAGCAGGTTCCAGCCGACCACGAACATCACTACAAGGATTGCCAGCGTGAACAGGTACAGCCACTGATCCGGGGTGATCTTCAGCCCGAACGGGGCTTCGGGCTTGATGATCACGATACCCTGCACGCCTCCGGTCCACTGCTCGATGTGTTTGTACTTGAGGATCTGCGGCATCGCCACGGCCAATGCAAAGGTCGCCAGCGCCAGGTAATGGCCGCGCAGCCGCAGCGCCGGCAGCCCAAACAGAAAACCGAAAACGAAACAGGCAAGCCCGGCCACTGGCAGAGTCGCCCAGTACGGCCAGCCCAGATGCTCCATCAGGATCGCGGCGACATAGGCGCCGATAGCGTAGAAAGCGCCATGTCCGAGCGAGATCTGGCCGTTGTAACCGGTCAGGATGTTCAGCCCCAGCAGCACGATGGCGTAGACCAGCACCATGTTGAACTGGAACACCCGATAGCTGCTTACCAGAAACGGCAGCGCCACAGCGGCGCACAGCAGCGCCGCCAGGCCGATCGCCTTCCAGGCGCGCACCGACAGCCCGGCGTAGCGGGGGAGTGCCATCTCTGCCGTTGTCGCTATGTTGACCATGATCTCCGTGGCTGACGGCTCGTGACGAACGTGACGACGTGACGGTCGTGACGAACGTCCCTGACAGGCTTGTTTTCAACGATCGCAATCTTCAATTCTCGCTCCCCGGTTCGGCCTTTACCTCGTCACGTCGTCACGTTCGTCACGACCGTCACGGCATTCTTCACACCCGCGTGACAAACACCTTCCCGAACAGCCCCGTCGGTTTGACCAGCAGCACGCCGATGATCAGCACCAGCGCAACGGTCAGCTTCAGTTCGGTTCCGATCACGTAGGCGCCCAGCAGATTCTCCAGAACCCCCACGGTGAAACCGCCCACCACCGCGCCGAACGGATTGTCGATCCCGCCCACCAGCGCCGCGGCGAAGGCGTACAGCAGCACGCCCGCCATCATGTTGGGTTCCAGGTACACGATCGGCGCCACCAGCATGCCGGCCACCGACCCGACCGCCGCCGCCAGCCCCCAGCCCAGCGCCAGCATCCACCCCACGCGCACCCCCACCAGCCGGCTCGACACCGGGTTCTGCGCCGCCGCCCGCATCGCCAGGCCGAGCGGGGTAAAGCGGAAAAACAGGTAGAGCATGACCAGCACCGTCAGCGTAATGCCGATTGCGCCTAACTCGTGAGAAGAAATGAAGCGGTTGCCGAACAACGGCTGTTCGGGAAACGGGCTGGGAAAAGTCTTGATGGTGTAAGTGAAAATCCACCCAGCCACGCTGTTGAAAATGACCAGCAGCGCGATGAACACCGTGACGATGGACAATACCGGCGCATGCTCCACCGGCCGGATGATCACGCGCTCGATCACGACTCCCGCCACGAACGAGATAGCTATCGTCAGCAGGAACGCCCACCAGTAGGGCACGCCGGCATTGATCAAGCTCCACGCCAGATAAGTCGAGAACATCGCCATTTCGCCCTGAGCAAAATTGATGTGGTTGGTGGATTGGTAAATCATCACCAGCGCCAGAGCAAGGCTGGCGTAGATGCCGCCCGTTGCCAGACCCGACAAAACCTGATGCAGAAATGCTTCCATGGCGACTGGGGTCAGGAATCAGGCATCAGACGAGGCCGGCGATGGAACCAGGGCCTGGCTTGCTCGAGTTGTGCGGCAAGGCGGAACAGTGCCGCCTCGTCGCCGTAGCGCGCGACAAACTGTACGCCGACAGGCAATCCCTCTGCAGTCCAGTGCAGCGGCACCGACATGGCCGGATTGCCGCTGGCGTTAAACGGTGCGGTAAACGCCGTGAACAGGGCAATCGCGCGACGATAGGACTCGGTGTCGTCGCTATTCATGTCGAATACTCCCAGCTTTTCGGGTGGCCGGGGCAGTGTCGGCGCAAGCAGCACGTCATGGCGTTCGAAGAAGCGTCCGACCATGCGCCCGGTGCGGTGCACCGCCAGCACGGCGCGGGCGTACTCCGCCGCACTCGCCTTTGCGCCCGCCTCGAACAACGCCCATGTCACCTTTTCAAACTTTTCGGGTCCGGGCCGATTGCCGGTCTTTGCCGCGTGGAGATCGATTGCGGCCCGCGTATTTCCGGCAATCACCATGCGGAAACCCGGGCCCAGTTCTTCCGGTACGAAGTCCAGGTCGGTTTGCTCGATTCGGTGGCCCATCTCCTCCAGCAGGCGGGCGGTCTGCATCACCGCCTGTTCGCACTCGGGCGCAATCTTTTCGCCGGCCGGCGTGCGCGTGGCCAGCGCGATGCGCAACGGCTCCAGCGTTGCGCCCACCTCGCTCGAGTACGGTTGCAGCGGCGACGCGGCAAAATAGGGCGCGCCCACATCGGGCCCGCAGGTCGAATCCAGCAGCACCGCGCTGTCGCGCACGCTG
>CAYNFN010000421.1:0-5560 GCA_964396485.1 uncultured Alcaligenaceae bacterium | reverse complement strand
GATGCCGGCCTGCGTGGCCAGCGGCTGCGACGTGGAGACCGCATTGGCGGCCAACACCGGCTGGCGGCGCGAGGCATAGGGCTGCGCCCAGTCGAAGCGCGGAATGATGTCGTTCACGCGGGGGTTGCCCGGCAATCCGTGGCGGGCGCCTCTCCGCCTGCAAGCGCCCAGCAGCGGAACATCAGGCGGCTTCCTCGTGGAAGGCCTCCGCGCGTTTCTTGCGGACCGTGGGGAGGAAAATGATGACGAGCAACAGCGCCGCGGCGATCAGCAGGCCGAGCGAGATCGGGCGGGTGACGAAGGTCGAGGGGTCGCCACGGGAGAGCAGCAGCGCGCGGCGCAGGTTTTCCTCCATCATCGGTCCGAGCACAAATCCGAGCAGCAGCGGCGCGGGTTCGCAGTCGAGCTTGATAAACAGATACCCGAGGAAGCCGAAAGCCAGTGCCAGCGCGACGTCGATCGCGCTGTTGTTGAGGCTGTAAACGCCGATACAGGCGAAGAGCAGGATGGCGGGATAGAGGATCCGATAAGGCACTGACAACAGCTTCACCCAGATTCCGATCAACGGAAGATTCAGTACCACCAGCAGCAGGTTGCCGATCCACATGCTGGCGATCATTCCCCAGAACAATTCAGGGCGCTCGGTCATCACCTGCGGTCCGGGAGTAATGCCGTGGATGGTCATCGCGCCGACCATCAGCGCCATCACTGCGTTTGCCGGGATGCCGAGCGTCAGTAATGGAATGAAGGACGTTTGCGCGCCGGCGTTGTTCGCCGATTCCGGTCCGGCCACGCCTTCGATCGCGCCTTTTCCAAAGCGCGACGGATCCCTGGCCATTTTTTTCTCCAGCGTATATGCGGCGAACGATCCCAGCGTGGCGCCGCCGCCCGGCAGTATTCCCAGCAGCGCCCCAATTCCGGTGCCTCGCAGCACCGCTTTCCACGAAGCTTTCAGGTCCTCCCGCGTGGGAAACAGATTGGTGATCTTCGCCATCACCACTTCGCGCCTGGCGCGGCGCTCGATGTTGGCGATGATCTCGGAGAAACCGAACATACCCATCGCCACCACTACGAAACCGATGCCGTCGGCCAATTGTGGCAGTCCGAAGGTGAAGCGGAACTGGCCGGTGTTGGTGTCGGCCCCGATCAGCCCCAGCAGCAGGCCCAGAAGGATCATCGCGATGGCCTTGATGAGTGAGCCGCGCGCCAGGACGATCGCGGCAATCAGACCCAGCACCATCAGGGAAAAATACTCGGCCGGGCCAAACTTGAACGCGACTTCGGCAAGCGGCGGAGCAAACATCACCAGGATCAACGTGGACACCGTCCCGGCGAAAAAAGAGCCGAGCGCGGCGACCGCGAGCGCCGGACCGGCGCGACCCTGTTGGGCCATCGCGTATCCATCGAGACAGGTCACCACCGAGGAGGCTTCGCCGGGCAGATTTACCAGAATCGCAGTGGTCGAGCCGCCGTACTGCGCGCCGTAGTAGATGCCGGCGAGCATGATGAGCGCCGACACCGGCGGCAAGGCGTAGGTGGCGGGCAGCAACATGGCGATGGTTGCCACCGGGCCGATACCGGGCAACACGCCGATCAGGGTGCCCAAAAATACGCCGAGGAAACAATACAGGACGTTCTGCAGCGTCAGGGCGACATCGAACCCCAATTGCAGATTGGCGAGCAACTCCATCAGACGGGGAATA
This sequence comes from uncultured Alcaligenaceae bacterium, assembly GCA_964396485.1. GTDB lineage: Bacteria > Pseudomonadota > Gammaproteobacteria > Burkholderiales > JACQAP01 > JACQAP01. Next base: position 3,857 of record CAYNFN010000421.1, on the reverse strand, counting down.
TCTTGAACGGCAGGCCAAGGCCGTAGGTGAACACGCCGACCGCCAGCGCCAGCAGGAACACGATCAGGACCACGACTTCGCGCAGCCGGCTTTCGGGGCTGGCTGCGGCCCCGATCCCCACCAGCAGGACGGTGGCGATGACAATTCCGGCGCTTTCAATCGTGGCGGCAAAGACTCCGACTGCACCGAGCACGAGCAACAGCGCGCGCAGGTTCACGGACTCGATGCGCTCGCCGTGGATCACCAGACTCTTGAGGCAGACCACCACGCCGAGCAGCGCGAGAAGGATTCCGAGGAGGTAGGGGAAGTAGCCGGGACCCATGCGCACCGCGCTTCCCATCGGGTAGTCGCGGGCGATGTAAGCCGCGAGGGCACCGAAGAACAGGAAAATCAGACCGGCGCAAAAATCCCGGGGACCGCGAATGCTGATGCTCATCTGCTGCCCGTGTGTTTTTGTGGTGTTGCGAGACGGGGTGAGATCTATTCTTTCACAAGCGCTCCTCCGTGAGCAAACCGCAGTGCGAGAAAAAGACCGGCATCAGGGTTTGCTGCATAGCGGTGCATGCAGCGCCTGTAGCACGTCGCCGTCACGGGTGTCCTGCACAAATGCCGCAATGCCGAGATCGGGACGCTTCCAGTGGCCGTGCAACGTGACGGTCCCGCTCCAGCGCAACCGGCCTGAGCTGTCGGCACGCAAGGGCCCGATCATTTCCCGCACCACGAAGTCATGCAACAGCGCCTTGCCGCTGTTCTCGCCGGCGCGCACTTCGCTGCTGAGGTTGTTTTCAAGCAACGCAACATAGGTCTCGGAGAATTTCTGTGCCGACGGTTCGATCGCGCGGCTTTCGAGTTCGATGCTGACCCCGGCGGCGGTGGTCTGCTGCACCAGGCGCAATTCGGCGGCTGCGGCCCTGCTGTTTACTCTTGCCAGCCGTGCCGAGAATTCAGAGTCAAGGAAAGTTTGGCGAAAGTCCGCTCCGTTGAGCAGGAGTTGCGGCGTATAAACGAAGCGCGCGCCGCCGCGGTCGGCCTGCACACGCTGGCGCGCGCTGAAGCTTGCCTGGGCGAATCGGTCGCGCCAACCGAGGTAGTCCCAGTAATCGACATGGAACGCGAGCGGCACAACGCGGTCCGCATTGAAACCGCGTGCCGGCAGGCTGCTTAGCCACCGATCCGCGGGCGGGCAACTGTTGCAGCCTTCGGAGGTGTACAACTCGATTACCGCCACGCGCGTGGCGGTGCTGTGCGATTCGCAGGCCGGTTCTGCGCCGGCAAGCGCCAGGCAAGTCATCGCCAATGCCAAGACGACAGCGCCGCACGTCGCCGTTGTCCTGCGAATTCTCCGGGTTCCCGCTTTCATTTGTTGACAACCTCCGGTAAAGAAAGGTTTTTTCGGGCGAGGGGTTTTGCTATGATACAAAGCTTATTCCCCCAGCAGTACAATCCTTGCGCATCGACTTACATAGCCACTCCACGTATTCCGATGGAGTGTTGACTCCCGCAGCGCTGATCGAGCGCGCGTCTCACAACCGGGTCACCATGCTGGCGCTCACCGACCATGACGAAGTCGGCGGGTTGCCGGAGGCAGCGGCAGCGGCTCGCGAGGCCGGCATCGGCTTCGTGCCGGGAGTCGAAGTTTCGGTCACCTGGGCCGACCTGACCGTGCATGTGGTCGGACTCGGCATAGACCCGCGCAACGCATCGCTCGTCCGCGCTCTGACAGGGATTCGCACGTCGCGCGGACTTCGTGCCGCACAGATCGCGCAGAAACTCGGCGCCGCGGGTATCCCGGATTGTCTCGCTGGTGCCTCTCGGCTTGCCGGAGACGCGGCCGCCATAGGCCGCGGCCACTTCGCCCGCCTCCTGGTGGAGCAGGGCCACGCCGCCGACACCAAGGCCGCGTTCAAAAAGTACCTTGCGCCAGGCAAGTGCGGTTACGTCGCCCATCGGTGGGTCTCCCTCAGGCACGCGATCGGCTGGATCCGTGGCGCGGGCGGCCACGCCGTGCTGGCGCACCCGGACCGATACCGTCTTGCGCCGCCGCAGATGTACAAGTTGCTCGACGAATTCAAACAGAATGGCGGAAAGGCGCTTGAAATCGGCGGCGGGCTTCGCGCCAACCCTCAGCCACTGTTACGGTTGGCAAAGCACTTCGGATTCAGCCTGTCCGCGGGCTCCGACTTTCACGCGACGGCGAAAGGAGCTGCCGATCTGGGCGAAATTCCGCCCATCCCGCATGGCGCGCACGGGCTGTGGCAGGACCGGGAAGCGTTGCGGTCCGCCCCCTGACCCGACCATGGCACAGTATTTTTCCATCCATGTGAACAATCCCCAGCCGCGCCTGATCCGGCGGGCAGTGGAAATCGTGCGCGACGGCGGATTGATGGTGTATCCCACCGACTCCTGCTATGCGCTCGGCTGTCATATCGGCGACAAGACCGCGATGGAGCGCATCCGCCGCATCCGCAAGGTCGACGAGCATCATCATTTCACCCTGATATGCCGGGATCTGTCGGAACTGGGTCAGTACGCGGTGGTTGACAACGCGCAGTACCGCAGTCTCAAGGCGGCGACACCGGGAAGCTATACCTTCATTCTCAAGGCCACGCGCGAGGTGCCGAAACGCCTGCTCAATCCCCGGCGCAAGACCATCGGTGTGCGTGTGCCGGATCACGCGGTGGTGCGGGCCCTGCTCGAGGAAATGCGCGAACCGATCCTGAGTTCGACGCTGATTCTTCCGGGCGATGAAACACCGCTCAACGATTGCGAGGAAATCCGCGGCCGCCTCGAGCACAACGTGGATCTGATCCTTGACGGCGGTCCCTGCGGGGTGGAAGCAACGACGGTGGTGGATCTCACCGAACAGGCGCCAGTGATCGTGAGACAGGGCAAGGGAAGCGCGGCACCATTCGGGGCCAGGGCATGACCGAATTCGAAAGCATCGTTCGTCTCATCGCGCTGTACGCAATACCGGGAATTTTCGCGATTACGCTGCACGAGGCGGCGCACGGGTACGCGGCCAGGCACTTCGGCGATCTTACCGCGTATCAGGCGGGCCGGATCACGCTCAACCCGATCCGTCACATCGACCCGATCGGCACCATATTGATACCGGCGCTGATCCTGATCGCGAGCGGCGGCAAGTATGCGTTCGGCTGGGCGAAACCTGTGCCGGTGAACTTCGGCAGGTTGCGCAATCCGAAGCGCGACATGCTATGGGTCGCGGCGGCGGGTCCGGGCGCGAATCTGTTGATGGCGATCATATGGGCGCTGGCAATCAAGCTCGCGTTGGGCATGCCGCAGAATTATTTCGCCGAGCCCCTGATCCTGATGGCGCGCGGCGGCATCATTATCAACGTGGTACTCATGGTGTTGAATCTCCTGCCGCTGCCGCCGCTCGACGGCGGGCGCATCGCGGTGAGCCTGCTGCCGCGCGCGGCGGCTTATCGCTTCGCGATGGTCGAGCCCTATGGAATGATCATCCTGCTGGTTCTGATGTTCCTGGGCGTGCTCGGTGCCGTCATGATGCCGTTCGTCAGTATCTTTATCGGAGGACTGGCGGCAGTTTTTGATATCGGCGGGATTTTCGGAATTCGCTAGTGTCCTGTTCCGCTAATTCGTAGGATAAGTCTCCAACCTCCGTAGCCAGTCCTATGATCTATTTGACAGCAATCCATCATCGACCGGAAAACCCGCGAAATCGGCGTCAGGCAAGGCGCGAGTTCTTGACAGTGGCGGGGGCCGGTGGAACGTGGAGCAGGGGCCCCGCTTGCGGGGATGCGACCGTGCAACCGGCCGATAGCGTGTCGACCACCGGCCTTACGCGTGTCTCCGCGGTCAGATCCCCGGAGGGGCCC
>CAYNFN010000420.1:0-4194 GCA_964396485.1 uncultured Alcaligenaceae bacterium | reverse complement strand
GACCTCCAGCGCGCGCGGGACTACTGGCAGAAATGCCTGGAGGTCGATCCGGGGTGGTCGGCCGACAAGCTGAACGAGCTCGGCGGCGAACGTTGGAGCATCGACAAAGCGTTCTGGACCCGCTACATGCAGAGCATCGCCAAGGCCGGATACCCGATCTCGAAGTAACGCGGCCGCTCGACGCACACACACCCCGGGCCGCGATCCATCTTTTCCCTGTTCGCTGCGGCGCTCAGGCGTGCCGGGTTGCCGTAATTCTCTAAACTTGTTTCTGGGTCTACGAGTTTCGAACGACCACCCACCGCAAGCTCGCCGCCATCCTCTCCGCCGAACGTTACCCATGCATTCATCAATGCCGATCGCCGGCAAGCGGCGCAACGCCCGTGGCGACTACGCGTCAATTCAGCTTGGTCAGAGAGGCCGGTTGGCCATTGGAGTGCGCTGCGTAGGATTATCGCTAAGCCTCACCGGTGACACGAATCCGTCCTGGCTCGACGACTACGAAACAACTGTATAGGGTCTCTGCCCGGCTCGACACAAGTTCGAGCACCGTTGCAGCAAGCGAATCCCTCGCCGCGACCGGGAAGCGCACGAAAATAACCCCGGAGTTCGTGCGCGCCGCAGCAAAAACGAGCTGTCCGAAAACCTAGTCCTCGGTAATGAGTATGCGATGCTCTGACGCCACGAGATCAATTACTTCTTCCTCGCTTGCCCCGCGGTGGATTTCTGCGACCGCCAGCACGTCGTGCCCAGCATCTCTCAGGCTGCGCACGACGGCAAAATCGCAGCTCTCGTCGGCCAGGAGCCGCATCTCAGACGACAATCAGGTACGAGTACCCAGCAGGACAATTTTTTCGTGAGCCAAGGTATCGGCGGCCGTAAGATGCGGGTAGGCCCGCATCAGATCCTGCTCGGTCGCGCCCTCGCCCACCTTTCGGAGGATTAGTTCCACGGTGATTCGTGTTCCACGAATCACCGGTTTGCGAAACATGACCGTCGGATTCAGATCAATGCGCGCGCGGTCGCAGGTCTTCAGCAGCGCGAGGCCGCCGTTGCTGGAAACATCGACATCAGGCTGCTAGTACTGATAATTCTGAAATCTTCTTCGCCCGCCGGACCAGCTTTTTATCGAAGGTCGCAAATCTCTCGGCGGAGCCGCTGAAGGCCAAATGGAGCGCGTCGGCGAAGTCCAACCCGGCGGCGTACCAACTAAAAGCTTTCTCGACCTTATCGGCCGCCTCGACCTGCACGCGCGCTAGACCTAGCACTTTACGGAACGCGTCCACAATTTGATCGGCGGTAAAGCCATAGGCCGCTCGCAAAACCCATTCCGATTCCAGCAGCACAGTGGCGGCCACAAAAATATCGTTACCCTCGATCAGTGCTCGTGCCCGCTTGGCTTGCCGTGGCTCGTCGTTCGTGATGAAGCGAACTAGAACATTGGTATCGAGAGAGATCACCGGTGGCGCCTCGCTTCGGCGAGCACGGCCGAGTGCATTTCCTCGACGGTCTTTGATTTACCAGAGTAGCGCAAACAACCGAACGCCTGCTCGATAGTCGTTGGCACAAAGGGTTTGAGCGGCCGCAACAATATGCCCTCGGGAACCACTTCGACAGAAAATATAACACCGGGTTTGAGTTTACGTCCCGCGCGCACCGCCCGCGGCAGTACCACTTGGCCTTTACTGGATAGTTTGGTGGTTTCCATTGAATTCCGTTTGGTAAGACAGACGTAAGGCATCATACGCAAGGCCTTGGTTCGGCGCAATCGATTCACCTACCGCTGATCATCCCGGTCGAACATGCGCTCGACGTAGCGCGCCACCAAGTCTATTTCGAGATTGACCCGGTCGCCCTGCGTCAGGTCGTTCAGATTGGTTACCACAAGCGTGTGCGGAATCAGGTTCACCGAAAAAATATCGGTCGTCACGACATTGACGGTGAGGCTCACGCCGTTGACGGCGATCGAGCCTTTGCGCGCGATATAGCGGCCAAGCTCCGCTGGAAAGCGAACGGTGATCTCGCGGTTGCCGTCCACAGGCCTGATCGTCGTCACTTCTCCACTGCCGTCCACATGACCGCACACCAGATGGCCGCCGAGACGATCCGAGAAGCGCAGCGACTTCTCCAGATTGATCGCGTTGCCTGAGCCGAATCCCGCGGTCACCCGCAAGGTCTCCTGCGATACGTCGACCGTAAACCCCTTTGGTACAAGTGAAGTGACCGTCAGGCACACCCCGTTGCAGGCGATGCTGTCGCCCACCGCGACATCGCTCATGTCCAGACCGCCGGCGTCGATCGTCAGCGCAACTGATTGCCCGGCAGATTTGACTGCGGCGACGCGGCCGATAGCCTGAATGATCCCGGTGAACACTGCTCAGTCTCCCGCGTTCAGGATTACCGGCCGCGCGAGAATCCGCAAGTCCGGCCCGATCATGCGGGTCTCCTGAATGTTCAACTGCAGGCGCCTGCTCATTTCGGTCAATTCCCCCAGGTCGAACATGCCGCGCGCCACGTTGCCGAGCATGTGCGGAGCGAGGTAGATCAGCAGCTCGTCCACCACTCCGGCGCGCAGCAGTGCCGAGTTCAAATTGAGGCCGGCTTCCACCAACACCTCGTTGATGCCGCGCTTGGCGAGATACTTCGCCAGTTCCAGCAGATCCACCTTGTGCTCCGCGTCGGGCAGCACCACCACTTCGGCGCCTTTCCTCGCCAGCGCGCGGTTCCTGTCTTCATCGCGCGTTGCCGTGGCCACCAGCACACCCCCACCGTCCAGAATCCTTGCTTCCGGCGTGATCCGCAGCCGGCTGTCCACCACGATGCGCAGCGGCTGACGCGGGGTTTCCACGTCGCGCACCGTGAGGCGCGGGTCGTCATCCGAAAGCGTGCCGATGCCGGTCATCACCGCGCAGGAACGCGCGCGCCAGCGGTGTCCATCGCGGCGCGCGTCCGCTCCCGTGATCCACTGGCTTCTCTTGTTCTTCAGTGCGGTCTTGCCGTCCAGGCTGGCCGCGATTTTCACGCGCATCCACGGCCGCCCACGGGTCATGCGCGATACGAAGCCGATGTTCAGTTCACGCGCTTCGGTTTCAAGAATGCCAGCCTCGGCCGCGATGCCCGCTTCGCGCAATTTTTGAAGTCCGCTTGCGGCAACCTTGGGATTCGGGTCCTGCATCGCCACGACCACTCGCGCCACTTTCGCGGCGATTAAGGCATCCGCGCACGGCGGCGTGCGGCCGTGGTGGCTGCAAGGTTCGAGCGAGATATACGCGGTGGCACCCTCGGCGTCCGCGCCTGCGGCAGTCAACGCCACCGCTTCGGCATGCGGGCCGCCGGCGCGCTCGTGCCAGCCCTCGCCCACGATCCGGCCGTCCTTGGCGAGCACGCAACCGACTCGCGGGTTCGGAGTCGTGGTGTACAGCCCGCGCTCCGCGAGCCGCAGCGCGTGCGCCATGAATTCGAAGTCATCGGCACTGAAAGACATGCGCTTACTTGGTCTTGCGGCGCGCGGCGGGCTTCTGCACTTCCTTCACCGCGTCGCGGAAATCCTCGACGTCCTGGAAGGCGCGATACACCGACGCGAAGCGAATGTAGGCCACCTTGTCGAGCTTGTAGAGTTCGCGCATCACCATCTCGCCGATTCGGCGCGATTCCACCTCGCGCTGGCCCAGCGACAGCAGCTTCTGCTTGACGCGTTCGATCGCGTCATCGACGAGGTCCGCCGATACCGGCCGCTTGTGCAGCGCGCGGGTGAAACCGACCCGCAATTTGTCTTCCTCGAACTCCTCGCGGTAACCGGTGCTCTTGATGATCTGCGGCATGCGCAGCTCGACGTTTTCGTAAGTGGTGAAGCGCTTGTCGCACGACGGACAGCGCCGCCGCCGGCGAATGCTGTCCCCCTCCTCGTTGACCCGCGAGTCGACGACTTGCGTATCCGGATTCTTGCAGAAAGGGCATTTCATAGCGAAGCGTGACGAGTAACGAGTGACGAGTGACGAGTAAATTCACCAGATCCAAAGACTTTGCTGCAGACGCCTCTTGTCACGTGTCGCCGGCGGAGTTTCAGCGTTAGTTGAACACTTGAGTCTCAGCGTTCGCCGAACACGTTCGCAGAGCACAAGAACGCATCGGACTATCGATTCGGACCGAAAACACCATGATTCTCCTCTACAAGACTGGTTTGGAAGCATTGAA
>CAYNFN010000419.1:0-2103 GCA_964396485.1 uncultured Alcaligenaceae bacterium | reverse complement strand
CGACGCGGCATGCGGTTCTTTCCCTTAGCCTGCTTTGGGCGCCTTGGCGCCGTACTTCGATCGGCTCTGCTTGCGGTCCTTCACGCCCTGCGTGTCGAGGCTGCCGCGCACCATGTGGTAGCGCACGCCCGGCAGGTCCTTCACGCGGCCGCCACGAATCAGCACCACCGAGTGCTCCTGCAGGTTGTGGCCTTCGCCGCCGATGTAGCTGATCACCTCGAATCCATTGGTGAGGCGCACCTTGGCCACTTTCCGCAGCGCCGAGTTGGGCTTCTTCGGAGTCGTGGTATAGACGCGCGTGCAAACGCCACGTTTTTGCGGGGACCCGGCAAGCGCGGGAACCTTGCTTTTGGTCTTCGGCATGGCCCGCGACTTGCGCACTAATTGGTTGATTGTTGGCATTATTTCCGGTCCTAAAAAACCCGGGACGGCGTCGCCGCCGTCCCACGGTTGTGTACTGCGATCACCGCCGACCCGGGATTGCCGCCGGAACGACAGGTAAAAAGACGGCAGATTCTAGGGTCCGCCGTCTGGAGTGTCAAGCAACCTGCTCGTCTCCAGCGGCCTCAGCCGCCACCGGTTCGCCGATCAGGCCCTCGGCCGCGAACACCTGCGGCTGTCCGCGTACGCGGCGGTTCTTGTGGTAAGCCAGACCGGTGCCGGCGGGAATGAGCCGGCCGACGATGACGTTTTCCTTGAGTCCGCGCAGGTCGTCCTTCTTGCCCATGATCGCCGCCTCGGTGAGCACCCGGGTGGTCTCCTGGAACGAGGCCGCCGAGATGAACGAGTCGGTCGACAGCGACGCCTTGGTGATCCCCAGCAGCAGGTACTCGTATGTGGCCGGCTTCTTGCCATCGGCCGCGAGTTGGTCGTTCAACTGCAGCACTTCCGAACGCTCGACCTGCTCGCCGGTGATGAACTCGGAATCGCCGACGTCGACGATCTGCACCCGGCGCAACATCTGCCGCACGATCACCTCGATGTGCTTGTCGTTGATCTTCACGCCCTGCAGACGGTACACGTCCTGCACTTCGTCGGTGATGTAACGGGCCAGCGCCTCGACTCCCAGCAGACGCAGGATGTCGTGAGGATCGGCCGGGCCGTCGACGATGCTCTCGCCTTTGTTCACCACCTGGCCGTCGTGCGCCATCACGTGCTTGTCCTTGGGGATCAGGTACTCGTGAGCCACCACGTCCAGATCGGTGATCACCAGGCGCTGCTTGCCCTTGGTGTCCTTTCCGAACGACACGGTGCCGGTGACTTCCGCCAGCACGCCGGCATCTTTCGGCGAACGCGCCTCGAACAGCTCCGCCACGCGCGGCAAGCCGCCGGTGATGTCGCGGGTCTTGGAAGTCTCCTGCGGAATGCGCGCCAGCACTTCGCCGACGCCGACCTGCTGGCCGTCCTTCACCGTGATCACCGAATGGATCTGGAACGTGATGTTCACCGGCAGTTCGGAGCCCGGGATCTTCACTTCCCTACCCTTTTCGTCGACCAGCTTCACGCTCGGGCGAAGCCCCTTGGCCTGCGCCACGCCCCGGCGCTTGGGATCGATGACGACCAGCGTAGACAGGCCGGTGACATCGTCGATCTGACGTGCCACGGTCACGCCGTCTTCCACATTGTCGAACTTCACCCGCCCGGCGTACTCGGTGATGATCGGCCGGGTATGCGGATCCCAGGTGGCCAGCACCTTGCCGGCCTTGACCGGGCTCGCATCGGCAACATGCAGCGTGGCGCCGTAGGGTACCTTGTGGCGTTCGCGCTCGCGGCCGTTGTCATCCAGGATCAGCACTTCGCCGGAACGGGAAATCGCCACCTGCTCGCCGCGCACGTTGGTCACATAGCGCATCAGCGGCGAGAAGCGCGCGGTGCCGTTGGACTTCGATTCGATCTGGCTCGCCACCGCGGTACGCGAAGCCGCACCGCCGATGTGGAACGTGCGCATGGTGAGCTGGGTGCCCGGCTCGCCGATCGACTGCGCCGCGATCACGCCGACCGCTTCGCCGACGTTGACCAGCTGGCCGCGGCCCAGGTCGCGCCCGTAACACTTTGCGCACAGACCGTAACGCGTGTCGCAGGTGAGCGGCGTGCGCACCTTGA
>CAYNFN010000418.1:0-9243 GCA_964396485.1 uncultured Alcaligenaceae bacterium | reverse complement strand
TCACCGTGATCGTGAAGGAAAACCTCTACCGCTGGACCAATTGGAAGATCACCCAGGCGAACCAGCCTTATGAAAATCAGGACTCGCGCACGATCCACTTTCCCGTGCAAGTGGTGGCAGACTCCGAGGCGGTCGTGCGCTATACAGTTCGGTATACCTGGTGACTACAGGCCGGCCAGGGGCCGGCTTCAGAAGCGTTGACGCAGCAGCTTCAGCTCCAAGTGTTCCCTTGAGTGTTTCACCTTAAGGGCGCGGAGGAAAAGAAAGAGAGGACACAAAGGACAATCGAATCCAGCACATTTTGGCTTGACCCCAATCATGCCGGCCGATTCCCAAACGCGGCAAAAAACCGGCTTATGCGACGATCATTCCGCCTTAGCGCCAGAGTCCTTGACGACCTTCGCCCACTTGACGGACTGGTCGCGCAGGAACTCAGCGAACGCATCCGGCGTGCCGCCGAGGGGATCGACGCCCTGTTTGTGGAACGACTCAACGACCTCGGGCAGCTTGAGGATGCGGTTGATCTCGGCGTTGAGCTGGAAGACCACGGCTTTTGGTGTGCCTGAAGGCGCGACCACACCGAACCAGACCGAGACGTCGAAGCCGGGCACGCCGGCTTCGGCGACGGTCGGAAGATCGGGCGTAAATGGTGAGCGCGCCTTGCTCGACACCGCCAGTCCACGCAGCTTGCCGGCCTTTACGTGCTGCAGCACGTTGGGAACGTTGTCGAACATGACGTCCACCTGGCCGCCGATGAGATCGGTCACGGCCGGTGCGCTGCCCTTGTAGGGAACGTGCACCATGTCCACGCCCGCCATGCTCTTGAACAACTCCATCGACAGATGGTTCGATGAACCATTCCCTGCCGAGGCATAGTTGAGTTTTCCCGGCTTCGCCTTTGCCAGCGCGATCAGATCCAGTACCGATTTCACCGGCAGTTGTGGATTGACCACCAATACATTCGCGGTTCCGGCCGCGAGCACGACCGGCGCGAAATCCCGTCGCGTGTCGTAGGGGAGCTGCTGGTACAAACTAGGGTTGACTCCGAAAGCGAAGGAAACGACCAGCAGTGTGTGTCCATCGGCGGGAGCCTTGGCCACGAGGTTGGTTCCGATGGTGGTGCCGCCGCCGGGGCGGTTGTCCACCACCACCGACTGGCCCCACTTCTGATTGAGCTTCTGCCCAAGCGTGCGCGCCAGGGTGTCGTTGAACCCGCCGGGCGGGTACGGGACGATGATGCGGATGGGTTTGCTCGGATAGCCTTCGGCAACAGCAAAAGGCATTGAGCCACAGAGAACACAGAGATAGAAAAAATGCTTAACACGAAGGATTCTTTTCAATACCTTCTTTTCAATACCCGCTCGACGGGTGCCCTTGAGGGGTGCACGAAGGAAGACACAAAGGATCACGAAGGTAAAGCGAAACAAAGCAAGATGCGTGAAGAAATACTTGGTCACATCGATATTCACGTCGTAGCACGGGACAAACATTGGTGTTCAGAAACTCCCGTCGGGTCGCATTGCATCGCAACTTTCTTTTCTCTTTCCCATGTTGCTGTTGGTTTCCCTCGTGTCCCTTCGTGTTTTCCTTCGTGACCCTAAAAGGGTACTCCACGCTATCGCGAGGGTATTCGTGTTGAAGGAGTTTCAGGGTTTCGATTTCCTGGCTTCGAGGAATCGACGGATCGCTTCCTGCGGCTCGCCGCTGGCGTAGGCTTCCTTTTGCGCGATCTTGGCTTCCTCGAGCACGGCTTCGAAACCGGGCTGGGTGAGTTTGCGAAAGCGCTGCTTGGTGAGCCGCATCGCAGTGGATCCGAGTTTCGACAATTCTGCGGCGAGCGCCAGCGACTTGTTCATGACTTGCGCGCGCGGCACCAAATGGTTGAGGATGCCGATTTCGGAGGCGACCTGGCCGGAGATCAACTCGCCGGTCAGCGAAAGCTCGATGTTCCTGGAAAGCCCCAGGTGCATGGTCATCAGGTAGGAACCGACGATGCTGGCCAGGCCCGCCTTGATCTCCGGCTGGCCGAGCTTCATTTCCGGGTAGCCGATGCGAAGGTCGGCACACAGCGCGATCTGGAATCCCGCTCCGGCGGCCACACCGTTGAGTGCGACGATGCAGGGCTTGTTCAAGTCGCGTACCGCGGCGTACATCGCGTGCTGGCGGGTGAGCCACGAGTCGATGTCGTTTGCGGTGTATCGGCTGATTTCGTCGAGATCTTGTCCGGAACAGAAGGCGCGATTGCCCGCGCCGGTGAGCACGACGGCGCGCACGGCATCGTCTTTGTTCAGTTCGGTAAGCAGCGTAATAAGCGTTTCGCGCAGCTCGACGTCGATTGCGTTCAGAACGGCGGGTCGGTTGAGCGTGATGACCGTGGTCGTGTCATGGCGCTCGAGCTTGACGCTGGATCCCATCAAATATCCTTTCTGGCAATTCGAAACACAACTCCAACCACGGAGGATTCTTTTCTATACCCCCTTGAGGGGTGCGCGGAGGACACGGAGGAAAGGCAAGAGCAAGAAAACATGCTTGGGTTAAAACCTGTCGTTGGCTGATGGTCCATCGCAGTGAAAGTTGGCGGCACGTGTCCGCGAATAGTCTCCTAGCTTTTAACCCCAATTTGCTTTTTCTCGTTCTAGTTTTTCCTCCGTGTCCTCCGTGTCCTCCGTGGTGAGTGCTTGTATTGTGGTGCCTTCCTAAACGTAAGCGGGACCTTCGATCACCGGGTGCGCTTTCAGGAATCCCTCGTCCACTTCGACGCCGATTCCGGGCGCTTCCAGCGGCGCGACGTTGCCCTCCTTGTCGATACGGTAAGGCGTGGAGACCAGCCTTTCGCGGAACAAATTGTTCTTCGAGATATCGGCTTCGAAAAAGCCGCCGTTTTCGATCGCGGCGAGGAAATGGATGGTGGCCGCCATGTTGATTCCGGTCATTGAGGTGTGCGGATGGATCGGCAGCTTCCAGCTCGATGCCAGTGCGGCGATGCGCAGTGCCTCGGTGATGCCGCCGGTCTTCGACAGGTCCGGCTGCAATATGGTGATGGCACCGTCCTCGATCACCCGGTTGAACTCGAAGCGGGTGTAGTGATTCTCGCCCGCGGCGAGCGGCGTGCGGCCGTAGCGCGCCGCCTCCCGATACGAGAGGTAGTCATGCGCCGGGAAGGGCTCTTCCAGCCAGCCGACGTCGTGCTCGTCGAGGGCCGGCATGACGGCGCGAACATCGGCCACGTCGTAGCCGGTGTTGGCATCGGTGAGGATAGTCAGGTCGTCGCCGAATGCTGCGCGCACCGCGGCGATGCGCGCGACATCGCGCGCCACCGTGTCGCCGATGCGCAGCTTCACCGCCCTGTAGCCGGCCTGAACGTGAGGCCGGGCCTCCTCCACGAGGGCTTTGGGCTCCTGGTATCCGAGCGAGACGCCGCCGGCATAGGCCGGAATCGGGCGCGCGCGGCCGCCAAGAAGTTTGTACAGGGGAATTTTCAGCGCCTTGCCGCGAATGTCCCACAGCGCCATGTCGATGCCCGAGAGCGCGAGGCAGGCACCCGCACCCATGCCGTGGCTGGCAAGCTGTTTGTCGTATACCTTCTTCCACACGCCGGTCGTGTCGTTTGCGTCCTGGCCGAGGACCAGTTGCCTGAGCGTAGTGTTGACCAGATGCGCCACCGCGCCCGGACAGCGTCCATGGTGCGCTTCGCCCCAGCCGGTCACGCCGCCCTCCGTTTCCACTTTCACGATGACCGCGTCGCGCTTCACCGCGCGGCCGATGCCCAGCGTGACGCTGTCCTTCGGATTGACCGGAAATGAAGTCGGGAATGCGCGGATCTCGGTAATGCGCAGGCCATTCATTGTTTTTCTCCCTGAAACATTCAAAACCAAAAGCTCACCACGAAGACACGAAGGCACGAAGAAATTCGGAGAAAAGCAATCCGAACTACGGTACGCTGGGGCGACGGGCAATTTCTCGATCTGACTTCCCCCAATGTTCCCTCTGGTCAGATCTGCAGATATTTGGCTTTTCTTCGTGTCTTCGTGCCTTCGTGGTGAGCCTTACGATTTTCAAGTTAACTTCAGATGGTCGATGGCGACGACGCGGTAGGCTGGCTTGTAGGCATCGGTGTACGTCTTGGAGTGGTGCACCACGGGGTAGCCGGCCTGCGCAATGCGATCGAAGTGCGCCACCACCTCTGGCTGCGCGAACGGGATACCCCCGGCGCCGGCGAGGTCGCCCAGGCAGCCGCAGAATTTCTCGAGCCTTTCCCGCGAAGACGGGTAGCTGTTCGCGGTTTCGACGAATGCGCGGTTCAGGTCATCGAGACTTCTTCCCGCCGCCACCCAGGAACGCAGGTGCACACGCGCCAGCCTGCCGTCGGGCGAGATGATGTCCTTTTCCGGTTCGACCGGTCCAGCGCCGAGTTCGGCAGCCTCCTTTGCCAGCCACGCACCCGCAACGTCTGCGTCTTTCACCGCATGGCCGGGGCCGAGCGCCGCCTGGTGCAACAGCTTGTAGATATCGTCGAGCTGCATGCGCGGATAGCGCCCGAAATGTTGCGCCAGGAGCTGGTTGACAAATTTCATGAACAGATTTCCTCCGAATGGTGCCGGATCTATTTTGCACTGCATCATTTTAATCCAATCGGAGCCTCCAGCGGTGCGCGAAATCGTCCTGAAACTTCCGTCTGCGGGATGGCGCGTTTTGCTGCAAAGCAGTTGCACGATACGCGTCTGCCGGAGTAAGGTCGCAGACGCCATTGACAAACGTCGCGTCCGCCTCACGGACGCGGAGCCGTCCGCGCCACCACGCGCGGACTGCTGAGCAGCGGGAGCAGTTCTGCGGGGTGCAAATACCCGCTATTGGGGGGAAATGCAGTTATAACCAAAGGAGAAAATCAGGATGGAACACGTACAAGAGCTCAAGTTTATTGACCAGTCCAAGCCGGTCGAAAGGAAGGTCGACGAGAACACCCGCCGCAGCTTTCTGGCCAAGGTGTCCGGAATTGCCGCGATCACGGCGATGGCGCCGCAGGCATTCGCGCGCAACTTCATCGACAAGTACGATGCCGATGGTCCGCTTGCACGCTATCCGAATCCGGATGTGATTCCGCTGGACAAGCGTTTCAAATACAAACTCGGCAACACGCCGATCGTGCGCTTGTATCGCGGAACCATGTGGGCCGAAGGTTGCGCCTGGAGCGGAGTAGGGCGCTACGTGGTGTGGAGCGACATTCCCAACAACGAGCAGTTGCGCTGGTGTGAGGAAGACGGCCATGTAGGGCGCAACTTCCACTATCCCGCCGGCAACTCCAACGGCAACACCTTCGACTATCAGGGACGCCAGATCTCGTTCGAGCATGGCACCCGGCGCGTGGGGCGTTACGAACTCGACGGCAGCTATACGGTACTTGCCGACAAGGCGGGTGGCAAAGGCCTGAACGCACCCAACGACGGAGCCGCACATCCGGACGGCTGGTATTACTTCACTGATCCCGGTTATGGTGGCCTGATGAACTACGAAGGTGAGCGGCTCAACACCGGCAGCCCGCAGCCGATCCAGAAGGAAGCGGTTTACCGCATCGACGGTCCGGGAAAGGTGGAGAAGGTGACGGATGAACCGTTCAAGCCCAACGGACTATGTTTCTCGCCCGACTTCAAGAAAGTGTACATCGCCGACACCGGGCTTTCGCACTATCCGAATGCGAAGAGCGTGATCTGGGTGTACGACGTGGACAGCAGCAAGAAACTCAAGAACGGCAAGGTGTTCGCCAGCATGGAAATGGACGGCAAGATCGGTTTTGCCGACGGCATCCGCTGCGACGAGGACGGCAACGTCTGGGCCGCGATGGGCTGGGTCGGCGACGGCTACGACGGCGTGCACGTGTTCTCCCCGGACGGCACGCGCATTGGCCAGATCCGCATGCCGGAGATCATCGGCAACCTGTGCTTCGGCGGCAGCAAGCGCAACCGCCTGTTCATGGCGGGAAGCACCTCGCTGTATGCGGTGTATGTCGAAACCCGTGGCGGCACGCTGACCTGACCTTCCGGTTCCGACGCAGCAAAAATCAAAAGCCCGCGTGCCTTTCGGCACGCGGGCTTTTTTTGCTTCGAGGTGCTGCCAAAATCAGAACGGCAGTATATAACCCACGGTGATGTAGTCCGTCGTGGGGTCGATCTGGGTGTACTCGACGTCGAGTATGCCGCGTCCCATGAGGAAGCCGAGTCCGATTCCTGCGGTCAGGTTCGTGTCGTTGTCGAAGTCGTCGTCCCACCAGGATACGCCGAGCTTGGTCTTGACGTGAACGTCGCCCGGGCTGCGATACACCGCGTAGCCGGCGACCGAATGGACACTCCAGTCGTTGTTGTTGCCTACTTGACCGTCGATAATGCCGAGCATCAGCTCCGCTTCCCAGGAGAGATTGCCCTGGATCGGTTTCCCCAGTACCGCACCGACGTTGAACCCGGCGTCATTGCCGGAGCCGTGCGGCTTCATGAAGCCGGCCTTGCCGCCGAACATCAGACCCTTGGTACCTTGCGCCATCGCCCCGGCCGAAAACAGCGCCATAGCCATCGCGAAAGCCATGATGATCTTCCTCATTCGATCTCCTCGTCGAGTAGTGGAACAGAAAGCGCGGGCAAATCCCGCCACCTATCGAGACTGCCCGGCGAACCGCAAGTTCCGGTCGGGGCGCAGCGCGCCCCGGCTGAACATCCCCAGCATTGTGTCATCGCGTAGAAAAATTGAATACTGTCGCCATCAGGCGACAGTTGCGAATACGATTGGTTGCGCGCAGGCGGCAAAGAGAGCTTCCCTTAGTACCAAAGTGGTTTGCTGTATGGTTTCTTCGTGTTTCTTCGCGCTCTTTGCGGCTTCGTGGTGAGAACTTTGATTCTGTATTTTCGAATCGTCAGTTGTCGTACTTCACCGAGCAGCCGTAGGGCATGGCGCTGGGCGTGCCGACCGGCTTGCCGCTGAGCGACTCGTCGAGCGCCGCGGCGACAAGGTTTTTTGCGGTGGCGATGTCGCGTTGGCTGATCGAGGGCTTGTCGTCGATTCCGCCGACGTAGACCAGCGTGCCATTCGGGTCGATCACGTACATGTGCGGTGTGGTGCGGGCGCCGTACTGCTTGCCGACCTTGCCGTCGGGATCGAGCACGAACGCGGTCGGCGCCGACTTCCACTCCTTGAGGATCGCCTGCGAACGCGCCGGGTCGCGGTAATTGCTGTGCCTGGAACTGGTTGAGTTGATTCCCAGCCACACGACACCCTTCTGCGTGTACCTGGCCTGCAGCGCCTGCATGTTTCCGCTCTCGTAGTGCTTCTGCACGAACGGGCACTCGGAGTTGAACCACTCCAGCACCACATACTTGCCGCGATAGTCGGAGAGCTTTTGCACCTTGCGGTTGATATCCACCAGGCTGAATTCCGGCGCGGCCTGGCCGGGCGCGACGGCGGCCTGCGCCACAGAGACCGGCACGGCCATTGACACTGCCAACGACGCAGCAACGAGCTTGTTCATATTTCCTCCTGTCATCGATCCGCAACAACCAATACGCATTACGAGGGCGGCGCCGCTTCGTCAATCGCGCGCAGCACGCGTTCCCGGGTGAGCAATTCCGGCAGCAAAGTCGGTGCGCCCTTGCTGCCTGCCGCATAGACCGCGTACACCGGCACGCCTATGCGACCGAGGTCGCGCAGCGCAGCGGTGATTTGCGCATCCTGATTGGTCCAGTCCGCACGCAGCAGCACCACGTTGCGTTCCAGGAAGCGGGCTTGCAAGGCGTCTGATTCCAGCACCAGGCGCTTGTTCACCTGGCAGGTGACGCACCAGGCGGCGGTGAAGTCGACGAAAACCGCGCGTCCTTCGGCCCGTGCCGAGGCCAGCGCGTCCGGGGACCACCGCTTCCACGGGCCGCTTACTTCTTCCGCGACGGCCTCGCCCGGTTTGTTGCCGGGCCACGCGAACACGCAGCCCGCGACGGCGAGCACGAGTGCGACGATCATTGCCGCACGCTTGCCGGCTCCGGTGGAAGCGCTCCAACGGCCGATCAGCCACAGTGCCGCGGCGATCAGTGTGAGCCCCGCGAGCAGACGCGCCACGGCATCCACGCCCGCCTGTCTTCCCAGCACCCACGCGAGCCAGACGACTGTCAGATAAAGCGGGAAGGCGAGCACCTGCTTCAGCGTCTCCATCCAGCGCCCGGGGCGCGGAATGCGCCTGAGCAGAGCGGGCCAGAAACACAACAGCAGGTAGGGACTGGACATGCCCAGCGCGAGGGCGGAGAACACCAGCATCGCCACGATGGCCGGTTGCGTCAGCGCAAATCCGAGCGCCGCGCCCATGAACGGCACGGTACACGGCGTGGCAACCAGCGTTGCCAGCAGACCGGACAACGCCGAGTCCGCATAGTCGTTGCGCAGTCGCAATTTTCCCGCAAGCGACTGTAACGACGACCCCACCTGGAACAAGCCGCTCAGGTTGAGCGCCAGCACAAAGAACAGCAACGCCAGCGCCGCTACGACCGGCGGCGACTGCAGTTGATAACCCCATCCCAGCGCCTCGCCCTGCGCGCGCAAAGCCAGCAATATCCCCGCCACCACCCAGAACGACACCAGCACCCCTGCCGCAAATGCCAGCCCGTGCGCGCGCAGCCTTGCCGGGTGCCCGCGTGCCTGTTCCACGAAGCTGAGCACCTTGATCGAAACCACCGGGAACACGCATGGCATCAGATTGAGTATCACACCGCCCAAGAACGCCAGTCCGAGCGCAGCCAGCAGTCCGAGATCGGCAAACGGGCTCAAGGCCGGCTGCTCGAGGATCTCATCGGCCAGCGCCGCGGCAGACTCGACCGGCACTTCCACCACTGCAGCGGCGACGCCCTGCGCGAGGCCGGGTTGGGCGACGATCAGGCCGGTCAATGGGCCGGGTTTCGAGCGGATCGCGGCTGCGGAGGCAACGCGCAACTCATAGCCGCCCGCGGTCCTGATCATCCGCTGCGGGGAAGCGTTCTCGATCCAGCCGTCGTGGTCGGGAAAGAGCGTGAGGTTGTGAATGCGCGCGACCCGTGCCTGCCCGCTCGACATCCGCAGCACCAGATCGTTGCCACGCAGGTAGGCATCGAGGTTCCAGCCTTCCAACTGGCGCGGCAACTGCTCGCGAGTGCGCCCGATTGCCTTTGCCCATTTCGGGTCGACTGTTGCCGGCTCGTTGCTCACCGGCAGCATGAAACTGAAGGTCGCATCTCCGGGGAT
>CAYNFN010000417.1:0-6844 GCA_964396485.1 uncultured Alcaligenaceae bacterium | reverse complement strand
TGGAAATCCGGCTGGCCGATGCAGAAGGAAATGATGTCCTTGCCCTGGCGTTGCAGCGCGCTGACTTCGGCCAGAACAACGAAAGCGTTTTCGGTGCCGAGATCGCTCGCTCGGCGGGATATTGCGGGCATCAGGGGAACTCCTCGGAGATCAAAAACGCGGGCTTCAACCACTGGCGCAGCCGCCCGTAAGCGTTTATATTTGAAGAACTTTATAGCATGCCGAACGCGAGACGGTCAAACTGATCTAGATCCTCTGCGACCTGCATCGGGACTCGCGCGTCAAGCCTGCATAAGCGATCGAACGGCGACGCGCAAAAATCCTCAATGAGACGAGTACCTCAATGCCATACATCGAAGAATCGCTTTCCGCCGGCGAGCAGATCGTAGGATTTTTCAGGCTCCACTGGGTTTCCAGGAGCTGGATGGTCCTGTGGATCGTGCTCGCGATCCCCACGGTTGGAATTACACTGATCCTGGCGCTGTACGAATTCCTCAGGCTCCGATCCATCGAGCAGGGCGTTACCAACAAGCGCGTCATCTACAAGAGGGGCATCATCAGCCGCAATTCCGAGGAGATGAAGCTGAACTCCATCGAAACGGTTGAGATCGATCAGGGTATTCCCGGACGTATCTTCGGCTTCGGCGACGTGACGGTGACCGGCCGGGGGTTGAGCAACGTCGTCTTCAAGACAGTCGAGGACCCGATGGCGGTAAAGCGGCAAATCGAAAGCGTCAGCAATCCGGTCGGATGAAGGGCTATTGATCCTGCCGCAAAGGCTGTCCGACTGCCTTGCGAAGGGGTATCGTCTCGATCAGGTGCAGCCCATGGAACAGTCGCATGAACGAGCAGCAG
Organism: uncultured Alcaligenaceae bacterium; assembly: GCA_964396485.1. Classification (GTDB taxonomy): domain Bacteria; phylum Pseudomonadota; class Gammaproteobacteria; order Burkholderiales; family JACQAP01; genus JACQAP01. The sequence continues at coordinate 5,989 of CAYNFN010000417.1, read as the reverse complement.
GCCGCAGCCCTGCGGCAACACATGGTCCTGGAAATCGCCGCGCACACCGTCCTCGCGGGTGAACGGATCGGCAAGTACAATCTCGATGCGCGCGTGATGGAAATCATGGGCAAGGTGCCGCGGCACGAGTTCGTGCCGGTCGAGCTCCAGCCGTACGCCTATCTCAACCGCCCGCTTCCGATCGGCTTCGACAAGACCATATCCCAGCCGTTCATCGTCGCGTTGATGACGGACATGCTGGAGATCCGCAAGGAAGACGTCGTTCTGGAGATCGGCACCGGACTTGGCTACCAGGCGGCGGTCCTCGCCGAGCTGGCGCACAAGGTATACAGCGTCGAGATCATCGAGGCGCTAGCGCAGCAGGCAATGAAACGGCTCAGCCGCGCGGGCTACACCAACGTCGAGGTCAAGGTAGCCGACGGCAGCCACGGCCTGCCCGAACACGCCCCGTTCGACAAGGTGATGGTCACGGCCGCGCCGGACCTCATCCCTCCCGCGCTGATCAACCAGCTCAAGCCCGGGGGAAGAATGATGATCCCGGCAGGCTTGTCCGACGACCAGCAACTGATCCTGGTGGAGAAGAGCGCGAACGGGCGTTTGTCGACCAGGGAAATTCTTCCGGTCCGGTTTTCCCAGCTCGAAGGAGCCGAATCCTTCTAACACCTGCCGGCGTGTTTCGATGCATTGCCCGATTTCAGTGCTGAGTAAAAAACGAGCCGCATTGCTGCGGCTCTTCGTTACATCAACGCGGTGCGCTCAGAAATTGAACTGCGCGCCGATCGACAGAAAATCGACATCGTCGCCGTCGATATCGAACCGCTCCCATTCGGCCCTGAGGCCGAAGTTGTTGGTGAGACTCCAGCTCACGCCCGCACCGAACATGATGTCGGTCCCATCGTCGCTGACGCTAGCGGCAACACCTCCGCCTTGCCCATCCCACATGTAAGCGCCGACCTTGCCGAAGATGCCGAATTGCGGGTTGATCGGAATCGTGCCCACACCGGCGATCTGGAATCCGTCGGTTTCGGCCGTTGCGGTCCCGCCCGGGCCGGTCACGGAAATTTCACCCAAGTCAACCCATGCACCCTCGACCGCGAAGTTCGGGTTGAACTTGTAGCCGCCGAATAGTTTCAATCCGGTGTCTTCGTCATCGCAGGCCGTTAGTCCAGTGAAGTCGTCACATAAATCCATCGTTGTGATTCCCGCTCCCACACCTATATAGCCTTGTGCGGCCGCAATGCCCGCCACAGCAAACAGCATGACTGCAAAACAACCCAGGACAATTCGTTTCGGTTTCTCCAGTTTCATGACGGTCTCCTTGATTTGTCAGAGGATCAAGAAGGAGCGCAACGCTGCCGTTCCGCACAGCGTCACGTTTTCGCCCTTCACTTTAATCATTAGTTCATGGCGGCCTAAAGGTCAAATCTGACAGTTCGATAACTTCGCCGCCGCAGATTGCGAAGACGATGAATTCTCAGCGTTTTTGACTGACCGTCCCGGATATTGAATACCTGGAAATTTTGGCATAACCTTCGAACCCGTTACATCGCGTTCGTGAGTCAATAGCGGACGTCCTCCGGATTCGAAATAATTTTTCAACGTTGGAACACTTTCTATGGCGACAAAATCCTCACCTGCCGCTCGAGGCTCCCGCCGTTCCGTTCCCCTCATGCTTCTGGTAGGAACGCGCAAGGGCGCATTCATCTATCGGTCGGATGCTGCGCGCAAGAAGTGGCGGGTCGAAGGTCCGCATTTCCTGGGCAATATCGTCAACCACCTGGTGCTCGATCCGCGCGACGGCCGCACATTGCTACTGGCGGCAAAGACGGGACATCTCGGCCCGACGGTGTTCCGCTCGCTGGACGGCGGTCGCAGCTGGAAGGAGGCAAAGCAGCCGCCCGTCTTCAGGAAAGCAAAGGACGGCGAAGAAGGCCGGTCAGTGCAAAGCGTGTTCTGGCTCTCACCGGCGCACGCTTCGGAACCGGACGCATGGTATGCAGGCACCGCTCCGGCGGGCATGTTCCGTTCGCGGGATGGCGGCGTAGGCTGGGAGGAGGTCGCCGGTTTCAACGACGGCCTGTATCCGAAAATCAAGGACAAGGTGGGCGAGGTTCCCGACGGCTCGCTCTTGCATTCCATCCTGGTGGATCCGCGTGACGCTCGCCGCCTCTACATCGGCATTTCCACCGGCGGATCGTTTGAGAGCGGCGACGGCGGAGAAACCTGGCACGCGCTCAACAAAGGCGTTGAGGCCACCTTCCTGCCGGAGAAGAATCCGGAGTACGGGCACGATCCGCACCTGATGGCGTTGCACCCGCTCAAGCCGGACCGGGTCTACCAGCAGAATCACTGCGGCATTTATCGCCTCGACCGCCCCGCCGTCGAGTGGCAGCGCATCGGGCTGAATATGCCCAAGGAAGCAGGCGACATCGGTTTTCCGGTGGTGCTGCATCCGCGCGATCCGGATTGCATCTGGGTCTTTCCGATGGACGGCACCGAGGTGTGGCCGCGCACCAGTCCGGACGGCAAGCCCGCGGCGTACCGCACCAGAGACGGCGGCAAATCCTGGCAGCGGCAGGACCGCGGCCTTCCCGCGGAACAGGCGTGGTGGACGGTCAAGCGCCAGGCCTTCTGCGCCGATGCCTGCGAACCTGTCGGACTCCACTTTGGCACCACCAGCGGCGAGATCTGGTCGAGCACCGATGCAGGCGAGAACTGGTCGCAGATCGCGGCCCACCTGCCCCACATCTATTCGGTAACGGCTGCACCGGATTCGTGATGCGCGTCGTGTTGCCGAGCCCGCTTTTCTCCTACACAGGCGGCCAGCAGGAGCTGGATGGCGCCTGCGAATCGGTCGCGCAATTGCTGGACTTTCTCGAGTCCCGCTACCCGGGAATGCGCCACCGAATCATTGACGAACAGGATCGCATCCGCCGGCATATCCGATTTTTCGTGAACGGGGACAGCGTCGCCCACCTGGACCACCGCCTGCAGGCCGGCGACGAAGTGATCATCGTTGCCGCGTTGAGCGGCGGATGAAGCGGAAAGTCTTTGACGCAAAGGCGCGAAGGCGCAAAGAAAGGCAAATGGGACGTACAGAAGAAAGCCCTTGATTGCCGGCCAGCAGGTTTTTGTACAGGAGAACGGACAGGAATCGCCCCACCGGGTTTCCCGCGATTTTCATTTCATCTTCCGGGTTTCTTTGCGCCTTTGCGTCTTTGCGTCAAGCATCTTGATTCCGGGGTAGATGCGATGAAATCGACTGTTTCCGAGTTACTATCTCGCCCATTGCTCGTTTCCACAACTTTTTGAGGCGGCCCTGCCCTGTTCTCACATGAATCAAATGAAATTTCCAATAGCCCTGGCCTCGATTCTCGCGGCGCTTCTGCTTGCCGCATGCGCTTCGATATCCGACAAGCCGCAGCGTTTTGAACTGCGGGGATTCTCGTTTACCGCACCTGTGCCGGTCGAGGACGAAAAACAATGGGCCGTCGCAAAGCAAACGCCCGATCTTCTGATCCTCGGCAAGCCCGGCGAATACCAAAGCGAGGTCTTTGCCGTGCAGGCGGCGGTCATCAGGCTTCCAGCTCTTGCATCTACCGACGCCTTGTTGCTACACGTCAAGGCGGCGCAGCAGCGCGAACTGGATCCCAAGCGCTTCCGCATCCTCAAGCACGAAATCAGTTTACAACCGGTGGACGGGGAGTCCTGTGCGCTTTCGCACCTCGAGGCGGCCGATCGCGCCATACCCGGCACCACCGGGCCGACAGCGAACATGATGCTGGAAACGCTGACCTTGACCTGTGCGCACCCAAAAGACCGGAACACTGGAATCTATGTAACTTATTCGCACCAATACTTTCCGGAAGACAAGGATCCCCGGTTCGTCGAAAGAGGCAGCGTCATCCTCCAAGGTCTCAGGCTCGATGGACAGCCGTGATGCGCCCGCTTCGGGAGTGTTCACCACCGTCTCGAATTGGGGTTTTTCCCGAGTACCGGGCAGAAGCCCGCTTGCTGAGAGCTTTCCTGAAATTAAAAAGATTTGACGCAAAGGTTCTTTTCAATACCCCCTTGAGGGGTACGCAGAGGCGCAAAGAAAGGCAAACGGGACGGATACAACGAAATCCTTGATTGGCGGGCATCGGATTTTCGTACAGGAGAACGGATGGGCATTGCCCGACCTACTGAGTCTTACATAACAGCGTGACAGCACTTATGCGACTGCTGCCCTCACCCGCCGCTGCGCGGCACCCTCTGCTCCGCTTCAAGTGTTCCCTTGTCCCGGAGGGCGAGGGTTTTAGTTGCCCCTCTCCCTCCGGGAGAGGGGTCGGGGTGAGGGAAGTGTCATGCAGTAACGTTATTCTCAATAATTTCCCGCGATTTTCAGTTCATCTTCCGGGTTTCTTTGCGCCTTTGCGCCTTTGCGCCTTTGCGCCTTTGCGTCAAGAATTTTTCGGCGATTTTTCTGAAAACCTGACAACCTATTGCGTCAACGCGGCTTCCGTTTGCGACGCAAACAGCCGTTCCATTTCCCTGCGAACCTTGACGGCAAAGCTGGATTCGTCGACGGCGACGTCGGTCCAGCGCAGCGGCTGGCCCGCGGCCACCGGCTTGAGCAGCTTCACGCCGTGCGCGAGCCCGAGCGACAGACCGCCGAGCCTGAGGGAGGCCTGCGCCGGCATGAGCTTGCCGACCACCGTGTAGCCGCCCTCGCCGTCGAGAATCTCGCCGGGCTTGAGGTCGCGCTTGGCGGTCGCCACCACATCCGCGCGGAACCCGCTGGGGCAGCCGGTCGGCTCGCGCCGCAAACCCACCGACGCAACCGAGATCCCGACTTCCAGGCCGATCAGGTGCCAGCGCTTGTACAGGCAGGCATAGCGGCCCGATGAGTCGGTGCGCACCATGTATTCCTTGAAGCAGTTGCGGATGTACTCGGTCTCGCCCTCGAACACGACCCACACACCGAAGCGGATGTCGTAGGGAATCACCCGCCCGTCTGTCTCCAGGGAAGAAATCACCTCTACCTGTCCCTTGTGGTGCAGATGGCCGCCTTCGGACACGGGACGCATCACGGGCGGTATGTCGTCCACGCTGGCGGGCGGAAACTTCAGTCCCCAGGGCGCCGGCGTCAGGCCGGTGGCGTTGCAAACGGCGGTGCTCTCGATCGCGGGCTTCGAGCCGTCGAGGAAGGAATTGAACATCTTCGGATTCAGACCCCCGATCCTGGCCTGTTCCGGAGTGAGCCCGTAGTAGCCCCACACCGTTTCCGGCGTGGACTGGGCGAAATGCGGCAACCACTTGTGGCCGCGGCCGGCGGCAACGACGCTGAATCCGGCGGCGCGCGCCCAATCGACCAGGTCGCAGATCAGCGCCGGCTGATCGCCGTAAGCCAGGCTGTAGACCACGCCGGCTTCCTGCGCCCGGCGCGCCAGCAACGGGCCGCACATCGCGTCCGCTTCTACGGTGACCATCACCACATGCTTGCCATTCTTGAATGCGGCAAGTGCGTGCTCGACCGCGGCCAGCGGATTGCCGGTGGCTTCGACGATGATGTCCACTGCGGGGTGCGCAACGAGCGCCTGCCAGTCCTCCCCAACGTGCGTGAGTCCCGATGAAAGCGCGGCATCGAGCGACGGCGCGGTGTAGCGCTCCGCCTTCCAGCCGACGCGCTCGAGATTGGTCCTGGCATTCTGCGGAGACAGATCGGCAATACCGGCCAGGTGCAGGCCGGGTGTTTTCGGTACCTGCGCCAGGTACATGGCCCCGAATTTTCCGGCGCCGATCAGCCCGACGCGCAGCCGCTTGCCCTGCGCTTCGCGCTCCTGAAGTTTGGTGTAGAGGTTCATCCGGCTAGGCTGCGACCAGCGGCTTCAAGGCTTCCTCGGGCGTGCCATCCTTCCACGGCAGCGGCACGTCGTAGGGCTTGAGCAGGCAGTCGTCCGGCAAGCACTGGATCGGCGCGAAATCGCGGTGCGCGATATAGCCCGGG
>CAYNFN010000416.1:0-5214 GCA_964396485.1 uncultured Alcaligenaceae bacterium | reverse complement strand
GCGACGTTGGCGTGCCAGACTATCTTGTTCGAGGTCGAGGTGCCGTTGGTGACGAAGAAGCAATGATCCGCGTTGAAGATGCGGGCGGCATTGCGCTCCGAGGCGGCGACCGGCCCGGTATGGTCGAGCAGTTGCCCGAGTTCATCCACCGCGTTGCAGACGTCGGCACGCAGCATGTTCTCGCCGAAGAACTGGTGGAACATCTGCCCGACCGGGCTCTTCAGGAACGCCACCCCGCCGGAATGCCCCGGGCAGTGCCACGAATACGAGCCGTCCTGAGCGTAATGCACAAGCGCACGGAAAAACGGCGGCGAAAGCCCGTCCAGGTAGGAACGCGCCTCACGGATGATGTGGCGCGCAACGAACTCCGGCGTGTCCTCGAACATGTGAATGAAGCCGTGCAGCTCGCGCAGGATGTCGTTCGGGATGTGCCGCGACGTGCGGGTCTCGCCGTACAGGTAGATCGGGATGTCGGCGTTCCTGAAGCGCAGTTCCTTGACGAAGGCGCGCAAGGTTTTCAGCGCCTCGGTGGTTTCCTCCTCGGAACCGCTGCCGAACTCCTCGTCGTCGATCGAGAGGATAAAAGCCGAAGCGCGGCTTTGCTGCTGCGCGAACGAAGAAAGGTCGCCGTAGCTGGTGACGCCGAGCACCTCCATGCTCTCGTCCTCCAGCGCCTTGGCAAGTGCGCGAACGCCGAGGCCGCTCGCGTTCTCCGAGCGGAAATCCTCGTCGATGATGATGACTGGGAAGCGAAATTTCATGGTGTTCTCCGTGCGGGAACCGTCGGTGCCGGGTCTCGGCGGGAGCGGTTGCGTGGATGGCTTGGCGTCGCCACTAAAGGAAGGGATCTCGCGTCAGATTTTCGGAAGCGTAACGCCTTTTTGACCCTGATACTTCCCGCCACGGTCGCGGTAGGAAGTCTCGCAAACGTCGTCGGCATCAGACTCGAAGAAAATCACCTGGGCGACGCCCTCGTTGGCGTAGATCTTGGCAGGCAGTGGCGTGGTATTGGAAAATTCCAGCGTCACGTAGCCCTCCCACTCCGGCTCGAAAGGCGTGACGTTGACGATGATGCCGCAGCGCGCGTAGGTCGACTTGCCCAAGCAAATCGAGAGCACGTTGCGCGGGATGCGGAAGTATTCGACGGTGCGGGCGAGCGCGAAGGAATTCGGCGGAATGATGCAGACATCCCCCTTGAAATCGACGAACGATTTTTCGTCGAAGTTCTTTGGATCCACCATCGTCGAATTGATGTTGGTGAAAATCCTGAAGTCGTTCGAGCAACGGATGTCGTAACCGTAGCTCGAAGTTCCGTAGGACACGATCTTGTGGCCGTTGACTGCACGGACCTGGCCCGGCTCGAACGGATCGATCATGGCGTGCTCGCGCGCCATACGACGAATCCACTTGTCCGACTTTATCGACATCTCGAAACCTCATTACCTGGAACCGCAAAGGCGCGAAGGCGCAAAGAAAATCCGCAAAGGAAACCTGAAGAAGGTGTGAAGTGCGAACCGTCCACAAATCCTCCGGCAGTCGAAAGTCTTGGTAATTTCACGTAAATCGTCATTGGAATCCTGTCAGGAACTTTGCAGTTCTTTGCGTTTCCTTGGCGCCTTTGCGCCTTTGCGGTTCACGCTTTCAGGTGTTCTGGATGACTATCTTGGGAAACGCCGCGCTGTGGTCTTTCGACAGCTCCGAAATCCTGGCCGCCACCTTGCGGGCGATCTCTTTGTAGATTTGCGCTGAGCGGCTGTCCGGTTCGGCGACCACCGTCGGCTTGCCCGAGTCCGCCTGTTCGCGGATCTTGATGTCGAGCGGCAGCGAGCCCAGTACCTCCACGCCGTAGTCCTTGCTCATGGCCGCCGCGCCGCCCTCGCCGAAAATGTGCTCCTCGTGTCCGCACTTGGAGCAGACGTGGACGCTCATGTTCTCCACCAGTCCCAGGATTGGCACGCCGACCTTCTCGAACATCTTGAGGCCTTTGCGGGCATCGATCAGCGCGATGTCCTGCGGCGTGGTCACGATCACCGCGCCGGTCACCGGTACCTTCTGCGACAGCGTAAGCTGGATGTCGCCGGTTCCGGGAGGCAGATCCACCACCATATAGTCCAGGTCCTTCCACTGGGTGTCGCGGAGCAGTTGCTCCAGCGCCTGGGTCACCATCGGGCCGCGCCAGACCATCGGCGTGTCCACGTCAACCAGCAATCCGATCGACATCGCCTGCACGCCGTATTTCACCTTCGGCTCGATGGTCTTTCCGTCAGCGGACTCCGGCCGGCCGGACAGTCCCATCATCATCTGCTGGGAGGGGCCATAGATGTCGGCGTCCAGCAACCCGACCTGGGCGCCTTCGGCAGCGAGCGCCAGCGCCAGGTTTACCGCAGTAGTGGATTTGCCCACCCCGCCTTTGCCGGACGCCACGGCGATCACGTTCTTGACGCCGGGCATCAGCTTGACGCCTGGCCGCACAGCGTGGGCGATGATCTTGACCTGTACATTGGCGCTGACATTCCCCACGCTGGGGATGGTCTTGAGCTTGGCGATGACGTCTCGCCGGACGACGTCGATCACACTTTTGGCCGGGTAGCCGAGCAGGATGTCGAGGGAGACGTCGTTGCCCTCGACCGTGATGTTGCGGGCCTCCTTGCCGGAAACGTAGTCCTTCCCGGTCACCGGGTCGGTGAGTTCCTGCAAGGCTGATCTGACCTGCTCTTCGGTGACTGCCACGTCTGCTGCCCTGGATTTTAAGGGGCGAATTTTAAGCTTAATTCTCGGCCCGTAAAGGGCTTTCTCGGGGTCCATTTGATAGAATCCGGGCTTTCCCGCGTCTCCCCGAAATGTCGCGCAGGATCCTCGTCACCTCCGCGCTGCCGTACGCCAACGGCAGCATTCACCTCGGCCACCTCGTGGAATACATCCAGACCGACATCTGGGTGCGCTTCCAGAGAATGCAAGCCGACTCTGAGGTCTATTACGTCTGCGCCGACGACACCCACGGCACGCCGATCATGCTGCGCGCCGACAAGGAAGGCATCACCCCGGAGCAACTGATTGCCCGCATGTACGGCGAGCACACCCGCGACTTCGCCGGCTTCCATGTGGCGTTCGACAACTACTACACCACGAATTCCCCGGAGAACCAGGCTTTCTGCGAGGACATCTACCGCGAGCTGGATAAGAAGGAACTGATCGCCAGGCGTTCGGTCGAGCAGTTCTACGACCCGGTCAAGCAGATGTTCCTGCCGGACCGATACATCAAGGGCGAGTGCCCGAATTGCCACTCGAAGGACCAGTACGGCGACTCCTGCGAAGTCTGTGGCACGACATACTCTCCGACCGACCTCATCAATCCGTACTCGGCGGTTTCAGGCGCCAAGCCGGAACGCAAAGCCTCCGAGCACCACTTCTTCAGGCTTTCCGACAAGCGCTGCGAGGATTTCCTGCGCCGCTTCACCCAGACCGGCGATCGCCTCCAGCCGGAAGCGGCGAACAAGTTGAAAGAGTGGTTGGGCGAGCCTGGCGATAACAAGCTGGCCGACTGGGACATATCCCGCGACGCCCCCTACTTCGGCTTTCCGATCCCCGGCACCAACAATCAGAAGTTTTTTTATGTCTGGCTGGATGCGCCGGTGGGTTACTTCGGCAGCTTCGGCAACTACGTCGCCAAACAGAAAGCGGCGGGCAAGACCATCGACAAGGACGCCTTCCTGCGCCCGGGCGGCAATACCGAGATGGTCCACTTCATTGGCAAGGACATCCTCTACTTCCATGCGCTGTTCTGGCCGGCGATGCTGGAATTCGCCGGCTACCGCACGCCCACCAAGGTATTCGCCCATGGCTTTCTCACGGTGGACGGGCAGAAGATGTCCAAGTCCCGTGGCACCTTTATCACCGCGGAGAGCTACATCAAACAGGGGCTGAACCCTGAGTGGCTGCGCTACTACTACGCTGCCAAACTGAACAGCACGATGGAGGACATCGACCTCAACCTCGAGGACTTCGTTGCGCGGGTAAACAGCGATTTGATCGGCAAGTATGTGAACATCGCTAGTCGTTGCGCTGGATTTATCTCCAAGAGATTCAACGGAAAGTTAACCTCACTCCCGTATGACGACTTAACAGCCCTTCGGCTTCGTGCTCAGGCTGGTGCCAATTGGGAACCTCGAGAATTCGAACTTTTGCGAGAGTATGCAAAGCGATTCGCTCAAACGATCAGTCAGGCATATGAAGAGCGGGAATTTGGCAAAGGCCTTCGTTTGACGATGAATGTCGCGGACGAAGCAAATAAGTTCATTGATGAATGGAAACCTTGGGAGCTGGCAAAGGACCCGACTAAAGTAGAAGCCTTGCATTGGTGTTGCTCCGTGGGGCTCCAAACATTCCGCCTGCTGACTTTGTACCTCAAACCTGTGTTACCGAAGGTAGCGGAGGAAGTTGAGGGTTTTCTAAACATCTCACCTCTTAAATGGGACGATGCGCGAGTTCTTCTACCCCCAGGTCATCAGATTAAAGACTACAGGCACCTCATGACCCGCGTCGATCAGAGGCAGATCGCCGAATTGGTCGAAGCCAACAAGGAAAGCCTGCAACCGGCGCCGCAAAGCCACTCGCCGCAGCGTCACGCCGAGCGTCAGGAGCACGCCGCGGCGGCAAGCGCTCGCACGCAGGCCGCGCCCCCCTCGCCCTCTGGGAGAGGGGACGGGGGTGAGGGAAAATCCAGGTCCAAACCGCCCCTGCCATTGGATCTCCTCAACTTCGCGCGCAAGCTGCGGAGCGAACAAACGGATGCCGAGCAACTCGTCTGGTCGCTGCTCCGCGACCGAAGACTCGCCGGCGCGAAGTTCCGGCGCCAGCACCCCGTCGCGGCGGCAGGCAAGAATTACGTCCTCGATTTCTATTGCGATGAATTGAAACTGGCTATCGAACTGGATGGTGGGCAACACGAGGAAAACCGGAGGAAGGATGAAGAACGAACCGGGCTGTTGTCTCAGCTTGGCATCAAGGTACTGCGGTACTGGAACAATGACGTACTTTCACAAACCGACTCGGTGCTCGAGTCGATATGGAACATGGTGAACGAGATGACATTCTCCCCGACGACTCCCTCACCCCCAACCCCTTTCCCGAAGGGCGGCGCTGCGACCGCTCCCTCACCCCCACCCCCTCTCCCGCAGGGCGGCGCCCCGACCGCTCCCCCCCCCCCCCCCCCCC
>CAYNFN010000415.1:0-4100 GCA_964396485.1 uncultured Alcaligenaceae bacterium | reverse complement strand
CGGCGGCAGCATGGGCACAAGTTCCTACATTCTTGCGGGCACTGCGTCAGGAATGGAGCAGGCGTTCGGCTCCGCCTGTCATGGCGCCGGCCGGGCGATGAGCCGGCACGAGGCAACAAAAAAATGGAACGGGAGAAAAGTTGTGGACGATCTTGCCGCGCGTGGAATCCTGATCCGCAGCCGTTCGATGCGCGGCATCGCCGAGGAGGCGCCCGGCGCGTACAAGGACGTGAGCGAAGTCGTCGATGCGGCGGACCACGCGGGACTCGCGAGCTCAGTGGCGAGGCTCGAGCCGCTGGTGTGCGTGAAGGGCTGACGACTACGCCTCTTCTCCCGTCGCCGGAAGGCGTTCGGCCACGGGCGTGAGCGACAGCCTCTGCAACAGGGGCGCCCATGCCTGCGGGTACTGCGCTCGGTCGACCGGTCGCGAAGAATCGTAGGCGAATACGCAGCCCAACTCGTCGGGCCGCAGCGGTTCGTGCGTTGCAAGTTGATGTTCCAGCACTGCCAGGTCTGCGTCGGACGCATCGTTATCCTGCACGATCCGCGAACGGATGCGGCAGCGCAGAATCTCTTCAGGCGCGGCAAAATCCACGATCAGGAAGGCAACCCCTGCCTGTGCCGCAAGCGCACGGAACGTGTCCCGCTGCCCGCGCTTCAGAAAAGTGGCGTCAACGATGACGCCGTATCCCGCGTCGACCACGACCCGGGCCAAGTCGAGCAGCCGCGAATAGGTCGATCCGGTCGCGTCCGCGGAGTACAGACCGCCGGCGATGCCGGACTTCGGACGGTCCTTCGCCGCCAGTCCGCGGATGCGCTTTCTTTCGACGTCTGAGCGGACCCGGATCGAGCCGCTCAATTCGAGCAGCGGCTGCGACAATGTGGTCTTGCCGCTTCCCGAAAAGCCGTGGGTGATCAGCACAAAGTTGCGAGACGGCCGCGCGCAACTCGCCGCCACACTGAGGTAACGGCCGGAATGCGCCGTCGCAGAAGCCCGGTCCTCGGGCGTGCATCCATGCTGACCGGAGCGCATGAGGATGACCTTCGCACGCACCATCGCCCGGTAAGCGCAGTAGTAACGCAGCACGCGCAAGCCGGCATAATCGCCGGTTGCTTCGAGATAACCGTTCAGAAACCGCCGCGCAAAGTCCGTTCGACCGGCCGCCTCGAAGTCCATGACCAGGAACGCGACTTCGTTCATGACGTCGATCCAGCGCAATTCAGGATTGAAGTCGATGCAATCGAAAACCCGCGGTTCACCGTCCAGGAACACGATGTTTCCCAGGTGAAGATCGCCGTGGCATTCGCGCACCCTGCCTTCGCGTTTGCGCTGTACAAAGACTTCGCGCAGGCGCTCGTGCTCGCGTCGGCTCCAGGCCTCGACCCCGTCGAGAAGCGGCAGGTGCGCCGCCTGTATCGGAAGAGCACGAATCTGGGCAAAGTTTTGTGCGGCAGAGGCCAATATCGCTTCGGGGGCACCGTAGCCATCGTTCTCGCCGGAATACTGCGTGCGGAGGTGAAACTCGGCTACCAGTGCGGCCAGGGCGTCGATATGGCGCGATGTCAGTTTGCCCCGGGCAAGCACCCTATCCGCCAGTGCCTCCTGCGGGAATTCGCGCATCCTGACCGCGTATTCGATGACATTCCCGCCCTCGCCCACCCGCGGCGCCTCAGGTGTTCCGCTGATGGGCACGACGTCGAGGTAGATCTCCGGCGCGAACCGCGAGTTCAGCCTAACCTCCTCCTCGCAGAAAAATCGCCTCTTCTCCAGCGTCGTGAAATCGAGGAAACCGAGATTGACCGATTTCTTGATCTTATAGGCGAAAGTACCGGTCAGGACCACAAAGGAGATGTGCGTCTCGATGACGCGGATGGCGCGCACCGCGTGCGAATAGCACTGCGGATTGCGTAGCGCCTCGACCAGCCTGGTCTGGCTGCGAACCGGCTGCTCCTGTGACAACTGGTCGCGAATCATGATCGAACGAGGTCGGTCCACGCGGTCACACGGGAATGGATGGGGTCAGCTTCCTTCGAGCACGAACGAGACCTTCGCATTGATCCGGTAGTTCATGATCCTGCCATTGTCGACGGTCGCTTCCATGTCTTGGATCTAGATCGATTTGACATTGCGAACCGTCTTGGAAGCTTCCATGACCGCCTGCTGCGCGGCATCCTCCCAACTCTTGTCGGACTGGACCAGGACCTTTATCACTTTCAACATGGTCATGATGTTCTCCTCTTGAAGTTAGCGACGACGAATCGCCCAAAACCGTGGCACGGGCAATGCTCCGCTCCGCCTCAGTGGCGCCACATCTCCGGCCCGCCCATGCCCATCGGGCAAGACCGCATTACCTGCGGTCAACGCGTCCTGTGTTTTGCCTCGGCGAGGCTGGCGGTTAACCGGTTGCGCCTGCTCTGGGCGCCCATGTAGAAGTCTTGTAGGCCTGGATCAGTCGTTCGGGATTGACCAGGATCAAGGTCGACGGCTGTCGTAGTGGTATCGTTTTGTCAGGTGTTCGTCTCCGTCAATAGAGGAACAAGGCATTGAGGGTCACCGACAAGCCGATCTCTGAATATCCGTGGTACCTATTGCCGTTCTTCTGGAACCAGAAGCGCAAGTACGGACAGGTCCTTAAACCGGCGCTGCTGTGGGCGCGCTCGCCGCTGTTGTTCCTGACCGTTGCGCTGTTGTACGGCGCGCTGGACCGGCGCCGCTCGCCGCTCAGTCCCGTGCTGCGATCGCTGGTCACGGTGCGCGTGTCGCAGATCAACTGGTGCCGGTTCTGCGTGGATCTCAACTCCATGACGCTTGCCCGACGGGCAGGTTCGATGGAGAAGGCGGAGCGGTTGGCAGACTGGCGAGAGAGTGCCGTGTTCACCGAGGCCGAGCGGGCCGCGCTCGAATACACCGAGGCGATGACGATGAGCGATCGACGCGTCAGCGATGCGCTGATGGCCGGGCTCAGGCGCCATTTCGATGACGACGCCATTGTCGAACTGACCGGGCTGATCGCGTTTCAGAACCTGTCGAGCAAGTTCAACGCCGCCTTGGACGTCCCCTCGCAGGGCTTTTGTCAGATACCCGCTGCAACGTCCGGATCGCCCGCTGCCGGCCGGTAGCAGCACGTTCCGGCATCCATTCGTCGTCCGCCCTTTCACGGAAGGGAAGATCGCTAAAGCGTTTCAACGACAAGTCTCTCGACTTCGCACCCCACGACGCGGACTGCTGTTTCGAACTGCCTTGGGAGCACTTTGTGCGGGTCGTACCTGATGGTGGCCTCCTTGTCTGCGATGGACACGCTTACGTCGGAGACACCGCGTATGATGCTCAATGCGCTCTGAACACTTCTCATCGAAGCGTCGAAGTGCATCCCGTTGATTCTAAGGTGTGCCGTTTGCATCGCACCCTCCTAGCTCGTCTGGTGCGCAGGACGCTTGACCCGCCTGCACAAATGAAAATGTTCTTGCGAACGATTCCCGAACGCCGCCCCGACCGCGGAATGTTACGTCGCTAGCGGGGAAAGGAGAGGGGTTGCGAGTGGCGTGTTGCCTACAGCCCCCCATGGGAGCCGAATTGACCGTGGTGCACGTTGACCCGCTGGCAACCCAGGTCAACGGCCAAGTTCCATTTCCTGCTCGGCGCTTTGGTGCTCCATCATCTGTTCCATCATCTGCTGCATCATGTCCATGCGGGATTCCGCGGACTTCTGCTTTTTCATCATCATGCACATTCCCATGCCGTCACCGGCGTCCGTCATGGACTCGCCCTGATCCTTTTTGGCCTTGGCCATCATGTCACCGCCCTTCATGCCTCCGCCCATGCCACCCATCATCTTCATGCCCTCTTGCATGGATTGCATGTGCTCTTTCATGAGTTTCTGGCGCTCTGCTGGATCCTTGGCTGAATGGATTTTTTCCATCTGCTCCCGCATCTTTTTCATTTGTTCCTGCATCTTTTCCATCTTCATTCCCGCGGCCTTATTATCCGGGACGGGAGCAGCCTGGCTCTGGTCGGCGCCGGGATGGTGAGCAGCGTGATCTTCTTCGTCTGCCGCCTGCACCACGGGTGCAGCAATCAGGGAAGCCAGGAAAATCGAAAG
>CAYNFN010000414.1:0-13480 GCA_964396485.1 uncultured Alcaligenaceae bacterium | reverse complement strand
CTCTAAGTTGACGTAGAATCGCGCCAGCTTTTTGCAGTTTCTCGGGGGCCGCTGCGCAAAGACGCACGCGGCAGATGCAGGCTGGCGCAGGAAACCCTGTGAGGTAACGCGCGACGGTCGATGAGAAATAAACAGTACGAGGGGCCGAGCTGATTCCGCCCCAACCTATCGCACTAATCGCCGCCTTCCTGGCGGCCGTATCGCCCCTGACGGCGCTGGCAGAGAATCCCCCATCGCCAGCCCCCCCTCCCCCGAACGACTCCACCTCGCAGCAGATCCAGCGCCTCAAAGACCGCTCCGAGCGCAACCCCGGCAACAAGCATTTCCTCTACGACTACCTCAGCGCGCTCGGCGAGGCCGGGTGCGATGCCGAACTGGTCGCATTGGTTCCGAACATCGACCTGGCTACCGCGCCGGTATCCGTGCTCGGCCGGGCCGGCCGGGCCGCAAGCAACCTGAAGCGCTTCGGTCTCGCGGTCGAGCTGTACGAGGCCGCTATCAAACAGGCGCCCGATCGCATCGACATCGTCGCCGGTCTGGCGTATTCGCTGATCGACGACCGCAGGCCGGATGACGCCATCGCGCTGCTGGAGGCGCGAAAGCGCTCGATGTGGCAGGAAATCCCGTTGCTCGAAGCTTACGCAGAGGCGTTGCAGGCCAGGCGCGACCCGGTTCATGCGCTGCTCGTCTACGAGCGCATCCTGGCGCTCGAACCGGCCAACCGCGCCGCGATCCGCAACCGGATATTCACCGTGGCACGGATCGGCGCGCCGCATCGCGCCGTCGAGCTGGCGCAGCAGTCCCCGGGCGCGCTGAGCGAAGACGAGCTGCTCGGGTTGAAGAGCGACCAGGCGGCGTTGACAACGCGCTGGGGAGCGGCCGCCGACCAGTCTGCGCCGGACCGCTTCGACAACACCGACATCGCGCTGGCCGACAACGAGCGGCTGCTGCAGGAACTGCAGGCTTCGGGAAAAAACGGCGCGCCCGCGCAGCGGCTGCAGTTCGACCGTATCGAAGCATTGCGCAACCGCGTGCGCATGCGCGAAGCGGTGGCGCTTTACGAAAGCCTCTTCGCCGACGGCGTGGAAGTGCCGCCTTACACCCAGATCGCCGCGGCCGATGCCTACCTTTACCTCGAACAGCCCGAGAAGGCGCGCGATCTTTACCTGCGCGCACTACAGCAAACCAGTGACAATTTCAGCGCGCAGGTGCAGTTGTTCTACGCCTACTCGGACGGCGAACAGCACCGGGAGGCGCTCGAACAGATCGACCGCGTGGTCGCCGCGGCGCCGCGGCGCATTGCCGCCCACAGCCCGCTCACCATCGCCGACAACCCGGACTACGCCAGCGCAACGGCCACTGCCGCGGCGGCGCGCGGCTACCAGGATTACCTGGACGAGGCGCAGCAGCGTCTCGAGGATCTGCGCCTGCTTGCCCCGTACAACATGGAAGTACGCGACAAGCTTGCGGTGATTTACGGTGCGCGCGGCTGGCCGCGCCGGGCGGAGCAGGAGCACCTCTGGATTCTGGCGGTGGAGCCGGCGTATCGCGACAGCCGCGTCGGTTATGCCAACACGCTGCGCGAACTTCAGGACTGGGCGCCCGCCGGCCGTGACGTCGCCGCACTGGACGCGGCGTATCCCGAGGACAGGCAGGTGCAGCGCACCGAGCGCGCGTGGCGCATCCACAACATGCGTGAACTGCAGATCGATGCCGGCACCGGCGAGTCCAGCGGCGGCGCCGGACCGCTGGGCACCAAGGAACATGCTTTCGAAACGCGGCTTTACTCGCAACCGATCAAACAGGACTGGCGCGCGTTCCTGCATCAGTTCGATGCCAGCGCGACTTTCCCCGACGGCAAGGGCTATCGCCGCCGCCTCGGCGCCGGCGCTGAATACCGCGTGCGCGACCTGCGACTGGCCGCGGAACTCAGCGACAGCTACGACTCCGACTTCGAGTCCGACCCGGGCGTGTCGCTTACCGGTTCGTGGTCGCTCGACGACCACTGGAGCTTCGAGGGCGCCGCCGATTCCTCCAGCAACGACATTCCGCTGCAGGCACGGCTGACCGACGTGCGCGGCACATCGCTGCGCGCCGGAGTCACCTGGCGTGCGCACGAATCGCGCAGCTTTGGCGCGTCCTTGCAGACCCTGGACTTCAGCGACGGCAACCGACGCAACATCGTGACCGGCTCCGCGTTCCAGCGCTTCGTCACCGGCCCGGTGTGGAAGCTCGATGGCGCCGCTGCCCTGTATGCCTCGAGCAATTCGGCTTCGAACGTCAATTATTTCAATCCGGGCGAGGATTTCGGCCTGGACTTGACGCTGATCGGCGAGCAGCGCCTGTGGCGCCGCTACAACCGCAGCTTCGTGCACAGGCTGTTTCTCACGCTGGGAAATTACACGCAACAGGACTTTGGCTCCGGCGGGGTGGGCGCGATCCGCTACGAGCAGGAGTGGAGCCTGGACAGTCGCCTGGGCCTGCGTTACGGCGCGCAGCGCAGCTTCCACCCTTACGACGGCGTGCGCGAATACGCCAACTACTACAACTTGTCGCTGAACTGGAAATTTTAATTTGAGACCGCGCGCCCTTCAGACCACTTTTCGCGCGCTCCGGCTCGCCGCCGGTGTGATGGGAGTGACGATGATCGGCGCGGCTGCGCAGTCCGTCGAAAGCTCGTTGTCGTATCGCGTGCTTTGCTATCACGACGTGCAGGAAGACGTGCGCGTGAATCCCGACCGCTACGCGGTGGGTAGCGCCCGACTGGTGACGCAGTTCGCGTGGATGAAACACAACGGCTACCGAGTGGTGAGCCTCGACGACGTGATCGCGGCCAGGGAAGGGCGCCGGGCGCTGCCGGCGAAAGCGGTGGTACTGACTTTCGACGACGGTTATCGCAGCGTCTACACGCGCGTATTCCCGCTGCTGAAGCTGTTCAATTATCCGGCCATCGTCGCGCTCTCCGGCCGCTGGCTGGATGCGGCTCCGGGCGAGACCGTCGACTACGACGGCAAACCGTTGCCGCGCGAGCGCTTCCTGTCGTGGGAGCAGATCAGGGAAATGGCCGATTCGGGTCTGGTCGAATTTGCCTCGCACAGCTACGACCTGCACCGGGGAGTTCCCGCCAATCCGCAGGGCAGCCTGGTTCCGGGGGTGATCGCGCTCCGCTACGACGCCGCAAGCGGCACCTACGAGCACGAGCCCGCCCACATCGCGCGGCTGCGCGCCGACCTCGCCCGCAACTCCACGCTGATCGAATCGAAAATCGGGCGCCGGCCACGGGTGATGGTGTGGCCGTTCGGCCGCGACAGCATGCAGGCCATCGAAATCGCACGCGAACTCGGCATGCCGGTCACCATGAGTCTGGTGAGCGGCGCCAACACCCTCAAGGACGATCTGAGCCGGGTGCGCCGTGACCCGCTGGTCGACAACCCGCCGCTGCGCGATTTCATCTCGATGGTCTCCAAGGACCCCGACCCGCTGCCGCAACGCGTTGTGCACGTGGATCTCGATTACGTTTACGACGCCGACCCGCGCCAACAGCAGGCGAACATCGACAGTCTGCTCGATCGAATCCTCGCGCTGCGAGTCACCACAGTGTATTTGCAGGCATTCGCCGACGGCGACGGCAATGGCCAGGCGGAGGCGATGTATTTCCCGAACCGCCATTTGCCGCTGCGCGCCGACTTGTTCTCCTATGTCGCCTGGCAGCTTTCCACGCGCGCATTTGTCAAGGTCTACGCGTGGATGCCGGTGCTCGCTTTCGAGCTGCCGTCCACCCATTCCGCCGCCGCGCTTACGGTGCAGTCAGCCGATGCCGCGTCGGCGCACCCGCGTTACCGGCGTCTGTCTCCGTTCAGCACCGATGCACAGCGCGTGATCGGGGAAATCTACGAAGACCTCGCCCGCCACGCGAGCTTCGACGGCCTGCTGTTCCACGACGATGCCGTGCTCAACGATTTTGAGGACGCAAGCCCGGCAGCGCTGCAAACGTATGGGAAGTGGGGCCTGCCGGCGTCGGTCGAGGCGATCCGTTCCGATCCGCAGCTGCTGAAGCGCTGGACCGAACTGAAAACCCGCGCGCTGATCGACTTTACCGGCGAGCTCGCGAAGCGCGTTCGCGACTATCAGGGCGCCATCAAGACCGCGCGCAATCTCTACGCCCGCCCGGTGCAGGAGCCCGTATCGCAGTCCTGGTTCGCGCAGTCGCTGCCCGATTTCCTCGCCGCCTACGATTACACCGCGGTAATGGCGATGCCGCTGATGGAGGGCGCGGAGAATCCCGGCGCGTGGCTCGATGCGCTGGTGCGCAAGGTGAGCGAGCATCCCGGCGCCTTGAGGAAGACCGTGTTCGAACTGCAAAGCAAAGACTGGAACACGCGCGAGCGCGTGCCTACGCAGACGCTGGCCGAGCAGATGAACCGCTTGCAACGCCTGGGCGCGGTCAACTTCGGCTACTACCCGGACGATTTCCTCGCCGACCATCCCGGGCTGGCGGGCATCAAGCCGGCGATTTCGCTGCAGAGTTTTCCGCGAAGCGACTGATGCCCTCTGATTCCTTCGGCGCCATCGGAACCATCCTGTTCGGGTTCGCGTTCTATTACCCGCTTTTCATGGCCTACAACTGGATGATCGGTGCGCTCTTTTACTTCTTCCACTACGAAATCCACCAGGGCAGGGTAGATGAGCCGCCGGAGCTGGAGAGGTATCCGGGCGTGACTTTCCTGGTGCCGTGCTTCAACGACGAGAACATCATCGTCGAAACCATCGAATACCTGCTGCAGCAGAAGTATCCGGACTTCGAGGTGATCGCCATCAACGACGGCAGCCGCGACCTGACCGGGGACATCCTGGATGGGCTGGCGGTGAGGCATCCGCGGCTGCGCGTCATCCACCATGCAGCGAACCAGGGCAAGGCGATGGCGCTCACCAGCGGCGCGCTGCTGACCCCGAATGAATACCTGATCTGCATCGATTCCGACGCGCTGCTCGACCCGCACGCGGCGCGCTGGATGATGTGGCATTTCATGTCGAGCGCGCGCGTCGGCGCGGTCACCGGCAATCCGCGCATCCGCAACCGTTCCACGCTGTTCGGCCGCATCCAGGTCGGCGAGTTTTCCTCCACCGCCGGCCTGCTCAAGCGCGCGCAGCGCACTTACGGGCGCTTGTTCACCATATCGGGCGTGATCGCGGGCTTCCGCAAGATGGCGCTGCACCAGGCAGGCTACTGGAGCCAGGACATGCTCACCGAGGACATCGACGTCACCTGGAAGCTCGAGATCGCCAAGTGGGACGTGCGCTTCGAGCCGCGCGCGCTGTGCTGGATCCTGATGCCGGAGACGCTCTCCGGCCTGTGGCGGCAGCGCCTGCGCTGGGCCATGGGTGGCGCACAGGTCATATTCCGCTACTTCCGCAAGTTGCATGACTGGCGCGAGCGGCGCATGTGGCCGATCTACCTTGAGTACTTCGCCAGCATGCTGTGGGCCTACACCATGGCGACCACCGTGATCCTGTGGGCTCTCGGCAAGGTTGTCGAGGTGCCGCAGGCGCTGCAGGTGCCGACGCTGCTGCCCGGTTTCAGCGGCGTGCTGATCGGTATCACATGCATGCTGCAGATCGCGGTCGGCCTGGTCATGGACTCGCGCTACGAAAAGGGCCTGTCCCGCTATTACTTCTGGATGATCTGGTACCCGGTCGCGTTCTGGATCATTAACGTTCTCACCACCGTCGTCGCCACGCCCAGGGCCCTCATGCGCCGGACCGGGAAGCGTGCAACCTGGCGCAGTCCCGACAGAGGTATCCACACGACATGAACGACATGGTCTTCGACATTCGCAAAATCATCATCGACCGGCCCGAGCTCCAGTCGAAGAGCAAGCGCGCGGTGTACGGCGTGCTCACGGCGGCGCTCTGGAGCTTTTATCTTTACCTGCTGCTGCCGCTGGCGACTTTGCTGGCATGGTGGCTCGGATTCACGGCGGTGTACGAAGAGATGGTGATGCGTCGCGGCTGGGAAGCGCTGCTCGAACTGATCGGCGTGTACGGCAGCATCGTCCTTGCGATGGGTTTGGCGCAGGTGGGCTGGGCGCTGGGCAACTGGCTGCGTTTCTACGGGAGGCACGACCGGCGCCGCGAGCGCCCGCCGGTGGTGCTCCCGGAATTCGCCGAACCGCTGTTCCTGATGGACACCGGTGAATTTCCCGTATGGCTGAACGCCAAGCGCCTGGTCGTGCATCACCACCCCACTTACCCAAGAATCACGTCGGTCGAAGTCGACTGACCGCTCTTTCCAATTCCTTTGCCACAGAGAAGAACAAGATCAAGAGCGTTGACGCAAAGGTTTCTTTTCAATACCCCCTTGAGGGGTGCGCAAAGAAGAAAAGAGAGAACGCAAAGGAAGACTGCGGGAAGAACGAAACGCACTAGATTTCTCTAGCCTCTAGCCCCTCGTCACCCATCACTCGTCACTCGTCACTCGCCCCTCGAACTGCATGTCCGAAAATGGCTAGCGCGGGTCCGCGAGAGCGGGCAGTATGCGCACATGCAACTCGATCAGGAAAGCTGTTACCAGGCTCTGGTGAGCCGCGATCCCCGCTTCGACGGGCTCATGTTCGTCGGCGTTTCCTCCACCAGAATCTACTGCCGCCTCATCTGCAATTCGCGGCGGCCTTTGCGCCGCAACTGCAGCTTCTATCCGAACGCCGCCGCGGCAGAGCAGGCGGGGTTCCGTCCCTGCCTGCGCTGCCGTCCCGAGCTCGCGCCCGGTAACGCGCTCGTCGATTCCCGTAACCGCCTCGCGGTGGCGCTTGCGCGGCGCATCGAAGACGGCGCCCTCAACGAGGGCAGCGTGAGCACGCTGGCGGTGGAGATGGGCATCGGCGACCGCCACCTTCGGCGCGTGATCCAGGACGAGTTCGGCGTGTCGCCGAACAAGCTGCTGGAAACCCAGCGTCTGCTCACCGCCAAGCTGTTGCTCACCGACACCACAATGCCGGTCATCGACGTGGCCTTCGCCAGCGGTTTCTCCAGCCTGCGGCGATTCAACGACGCCTTCAAGACCAACTACCGCCTCAGCCCGACGGGCTTCCGCCGCAGCGCCGCTTCCGCAGGCAGCGGCCGCTTCGTCTGCGAACTGGCGTACCGGCCGCCGCTCGACTGGGACGCAATGCTCGAGTTTCTGTCGAAGCGGCTGTACGACGGCGTCGAGGCGGTCCGCGATTCGAGCTACCTGCGCACAGTGAGCCTCGGCGGGCGCACCGGCTGGATCCGCGTGCGGCCGAGCCCTAAACATCATGCGCTGACGGTGGAACTGGCGCCGGAACTCGGGCGCGCGATTCCCACGGTGCTGACCAGGGTGCGGCGACTGTTCGACCTGGGCGCGGAACCGCAGCGCATCGCGCAGCGCCTGGGCAAGCTCGCTGCGCGGCGACCGGGGCTGCGCCTACCTGGCGCGTTCGACGGTTTCGAGGTGGCGGTGCGCGCGGTGCTCGGGCAACAGATCAGCGTGAAGGCGGCCACTACGCTCGCCGGTCGCTTCGCTGCAGCCTTCGGCGAGCCGGCGGATATGCCGTTTCCGGAATTGCGGCTGCTCATGCCCACAGCGCAGCGCGTCGCCTCCGCCACGCCCGCCGCGCTTACCAAAATCGGCGTCACCTCGGCGCGGGCGCGCACGCTCACCAACGTCGCCAGGGCGATGGTTGCAAATCCGAACCTGCTCGACCCCGGCGCCGACGTCGGGGCAGCGCTGTCGCGAATCAAGGAGATTCCGGGTATCGGCGAATGGACTGCGCAGTACCTGGCGATGCGCGCTTTTTCATGGCCGGACGCGTTTCCGGCCACCGACCTCGGCATCCGCAAGGCGCTCGGTACCGACGACGAACGCAAGATTCTGGCGCGCGCCGAGGCCTGGCGGCCCTGGCGCGGCTACGCTGCAATGCACCTATGGAGAACGCTGACATGATGACTTTTTATACGACATTCGAAAGCCCGGTCGGTCCGCTGCTGCTGATGTCCGACGGACAATCGCTCACCGGCCTGCACACCGACAGTGACAAGCACCGTCCCGCGATGCGTCCGGACTGGATCTGCGACGAAGCCGCCGCGCCATTCTCGGAAGTGAAAGCGCAACTGCGCGCCTACTTCGAAGGCCGGTTGACCGAATTCGATTTGCCGCTGGCGCCGCAAGGTACCGAATTCCAGTTGCGCGTATGGCAGGACCTGCGCGGCATCCCCTACGGCGAGACCATCTCGTACGCGGAACTGGCGCGCCGCATCGGTCAGGCGCAGGCATCGCGCGCGGTCGGCCACGCCAACGCGCGCAACCCGATTTCCATCATCGTCCCCTGCCATCGCGTTATCGGTGCCGACAACTCCCTGACCGGTTATGCCGGCGGCCTCGAGCGCAAGCGCATGCTGCTCGCCCACGAGGCGGGAGCGCGCGCGCCGCTGTTCGCCGGAGATTCGTTCTACCGTTCCCACGCCGCCGTCCGTTAGGGGCGGCACTGCTGCCTGCAGTTCGGGAAGCAATCGGCATGCGGATGCTGCGCCGCAACGCCCCGTATTTGCATCCAATCACCCGTGATTCGCCGCTTTCGGGGATGCCGGATCAGCGCGTCCCCGATACTATGTCGCCTCTGGAGCGGGGCGGACGGCTGACCGGGCGTTCATCAAGGCGCCGCCGCTTCCGCACGCCAATCGAATAGACGGGGGAGGCTGGCAATGGAACACGAAACATTCGGATTCGTCGGCGTGGGGAAAATGGGGTCGCTCATGTCCACCCGACTGCTCAACGCCGGCCACCGCGTATGCGTGTTCGATACCGATGACAATGCCGTCGCGGCGCTGGAGAAGGCCGGCGCGCAAAGGGCCGGTTCGGCGGCTGAAGTGGCCAACATCGCGCAGACCGTCTTCCTCAGCCTCCCCAATCCAGAGATCGTGCAGAACGTGGCGCTGGGCCGCGGCGGCGTGATCGAGGGAACGCGCGTCAAGCGCGTCGCCGATTTCTCCACCATCGGCCCGCGCACCGCGGGCATCGTCGCCAGGACGCTCGCCGAGCGCAAGGTCACCTACGTGGACGCGCCGGTCAGCGGCGGCCTCAAGGGCGCGCGCGAAGGCACGCTCGCGGTCATGGTGTCGTGTCCGAAAAACGTGTACGCGGAACTGGAACCGGTGCTCAAGACCTTCGGCAAGCCTTTCCACCTCGGCGAGGTCGCCGGACAGGCGCAGACCATGAAGCTCGCCAATAATCTTTTAGCTGCGGCCGCCATAGCCGTATCTTCCGAAGCGATGGTAATGGGAGTGAAAGCCGGGCTGGATCCGAAGATGATGCTCGACATCCTCAATGCCGGCACCGGCCGCAACAGCGCGACCCTGGACAAGTTCCCGCGCGCCATCCTGCCGGGTACCTTCGATTTCGGCTTTGCCACCGGGCTGTCTTACAAGGACGTGCGCTTATGCGTCGACGAGGCCGAATCGCTCGGCGTGCCGATGGTGGTCGGCGCCGCGGTGCGGCAGATGCTGGCGGTGACCAACGCGATGTACGGCGCCGATTCGGATTTCACCTCGATGTGCAGGGTGGTCGAGTCGTGGGCCGGCGTCGAAGTGCGCAGCAAGTGACGGGGAGAATGCAATGGCATCCGTACATCCTATGAAGGAGAGCCCGGCGACCCAGACCGGCGAGCCGCTGGCGGTGCGCATCGCGCATTCGGTCGTCTCGATGTCGCTGAACGACGTGCCGGCGGAAGTGAGCGACAAGGTGAAGCTCTGCCTGTTCGACCTCATCGGCTGCGCCTTCGAGTCGCGCGATCTTCCGTGGAGCCGGCAGGCGGTCGCGCTGGCGGAAGGAACGGGTGGCGCGGCGACGATCATCGGGTCCCCGCACGCCGCGTCCCACGCCGATGCGGCGTTCGCCAACGCGGTGATGGGCCACGGCCTGGTGCGCGAAGACATGCACTCCGGCAGCATCAGCCACCTCGGCATCGTGGTGCTGCCCACGCTGCTGGCGCTTTCCGAATATCGCCATGTTCGCGGACGCAACTTCATCGCCGCCGCGGTGGTCGGCTACGAAGTCGGCGGGCAGATCGGCCGCGCGGTCATGGATGCCGAAGTGGCGCGCATCCACCGTCCCACCGGAATCACCGGGCCGGTCGCCGCCGCTGCCGCGGGAGCGCGCCTGCTGGGCTTGAGTACCGACGCGGTAACCAGCGCGATCGCGCTCGGCGCCAACACCACGGTCGGATTCAACCAGTGGGCGCATACCGGCGGAAGCGAAATGTTCTTCCATGCCGGCTACGCCGCGCGCGACGCAGTGACCGCGGCGCGCCTGGCCGAACTGGGCGCGTTCGCGTCGCCCTCCGCGCTCGATGGTGAAGCCGGGCTGTTCGCCGCGTTGGGCAAGCGCGCGGCCGCGGCGAAGGTCGCGTTGTTCAACGGCCAGCCGGAAATCCTGTCCGTCTATCACAAGCCCGTGCCCGCGTGTAATTTCGCGCAGACCGCCAGCCAGGCGGCGCTCGCGATTGCCCGCGAACACAAATCCGCTCCGGAGCGCATCGCCGCCATCACGGTGCGGGTGCCGCGCGCCGGCGCGCTCTATCCAGGCTGCGACTACACCGGACCGTTCGCGCATGTCCTGCAGGCGAAGATGAGCATCCAGTACAACGTCGCCGCGGCGCTGATCGAAGGCGCCGTGTCCGAGCAGAACTTCACGCGGCTGCGGGATCCGGTTTTGCAGCGGCTGATCGGCGTCATGAAGCTGGAGATAGACGACGCCATGACCGAGGCGTATCCCGGAAAGCAGGGCGGCGAAGTGGAAGTGCGCGAGACCGGCGGTGCGACGCATCGCATCCGTCTGGAGGACGTCGTCAACGCGAGCGCCACGGATGTGCGCGCACGATTCCGTGCCGCGGCCGAAAGCGTGCTCGGCGCGGCGCGTGCGCGCGAGATCGAGTCCTTCATTGACGGCATGGGACTCAGCAACGACTTCGGGCAACTCGGCGCGCTGCTGCGCGCCCCGGGTTCTTAAAAACATTTTTGCCACAGAGGTCACAGAGAATTCATGTCAATACCCCCTTGAGGGGTACACAGAGAAGAACAAAATCAAGAGCGTTGACGCAAAGGTTTCTTTTCAATACCCCCTTGAGGGGTGCCCAAAGATGAAAAGAGAGAAGGCGAAGAAAGCGATGGAATGGAACTAAGAATGGACGTGTGCGACCAAACTTAGTCCAACAATTTGGCAGCACGCAACAATAGCCTTCAATTCAAGTGTAGTAGTCGCGACTCCATCTGACAGACAATGTCCGCTTCTTGGGAATTTTAGACCGACGAGCGACAGGCAAAAACCGGCCAGGAGCGGACGGTCGAATATTTCCTCCATAGCGGCCCCTCGATCCGCATTACCATTGGTATGTGGATAGAGCTTCTTGAAACATCAACAACGAACCAAGTTACTATTACGGGTCGGCACGTTCTGAGAATTTCATAGTCCTGACCGGCCGACCTGGCCAATAACTGTTGCGCCGACCAGAGGTGCAGGACATGTTGAGAACGAATGGTGAGCACGCCCCTTTGACTCGGGCAATGGTTTGGTTGCGTGGAAAGAGGGTCGTCAGGTTCGCCGTGGGCAAGTCCATGATCATCCTGATCCTGGCGGCGCTCACCCCTTGGTTTCCCGCTGAAGCGCAGCAGCCGGCGGGGAAGGTATATCGGATCGGCTTTCTAAGGGGCTTTGCGTGTACGGACCCATTGCTTTTCACGGATCTCCGCCAGGGGCTGCGCGAGCGCGGCTATACCGAGGGTCAGAACCTCGTCATTGAATGCCGCGCGGCGCCTGGGGAGGAGGAGCGAATCCCCGACCTCGCAGCTGAGTTGGTTCGCCTCAACGTAGACGTTCTCGTCACTGAAGGTACACGAGTAACGCTCGCGGCCAAGCAGGCGACGAAGGTGATCCCCATCGTCATGGTCTACGTCGGCGATCCCGTCGCCAGCGGTCTCGTTGACAGCCTGGCGCGACCTGGAGGGAACATCACGGGCTTGTCGGTGAACCTTACTGAGATAATCTGGAAGAATCTTGAGATTCTCAAGGAAGTTGCGCCCCGGATTTCTCGCGTTGCGTTATTTTTGGCCTCAACTAACCCCGGCCAGGCGCGCCTCGCTGAACAACTGGACGCCGCGGCGAGGGTTCTGGGCGTGCGCGTGCAGCGTATCGACGTGCCAAGTACGTTAGTTCTTGACGGCGCATTTGCGGCAGCCTTGAGGCAACGCGCGGAGGCGCTCATCGTTTTTCCGATATCCATCAGGGCTCCTGAGGTCCAGAGGATTGCAGAGTTCGCGGTCAAGAACCGATTACCCACGATGACGTACCACACGCCGTATCCCGAAGCAGGGCTCCTGATGGCCTACGGGGCGAACATTCCCGAGCAGTATCGTCGCGCGGGGAGCTATATCGACAGGATCCTAAGGGGCGCCAAGCCAGCCGACCTCCCCGTCGAGCAGCCCACCAAGATCGAATTCATCATCAACCAACGAACTGCCCGCGCACTCCGCCTCAAGATTCCAGGGCCACTACTGGAGCGGGCGGATCAGATCATCAACTAATGTGGCAGCCCGACACGCGATTCGACACGGACCCTCCACAGCGTCGCTTCGCTGTGCTGTTTGCGTGCCGGTGAACTGGGGCGTTGAACGTCTGCTCTGCGAACCAGCGAACTTCCGCTCAGGGTCGTGAAGCGACGGTCGCGTTTCTTGAAAGCCGCCGGTGGCGCTTGCCAAAACCGGACACTGGTCGTCAGATCAAGTTGCGACTACTACAATTCAAGTAACCTTGTCGTGCCTTTCTCTGTGATCTCTGTGTTCTCTGTGGCAAAAAAAGGTTTCGTCTGAGATGAACGCGGCGCAGTTGCTGGAAAATTTCCTCCAGGCCCTGACCGCGGGCCTGCTGACGGGGGCCATCTACGGCCTGATGTGCGTGGGTTTGAGCGTGATCTTCGGCGTCATGCGCGTCATCAACTTCGCGCAGGGCGACTTCATGATGCTCGGCATGTACGTTGCCTATTACGCGTTCGGCCTGTTCGGCGCACACGCGGTGTTCGGCACGGCGATGGATCCGTACATCGCGGCGCTGCTGGCCGGGCCGGTGATATTCGTCGCCGGCGTCATCGTTCACAAGCTGTTGGTGAGCCGGGTGACCGGCATCCGCGGCAGCGCGCTCGAATCCGAAGGTCACTACGCCCAGTTGATTCTCACCCTCGGCGTGGCGTTGATCTTGCAGAACGGCGGGCTGTACGTGTTCGGCTCGACGCCGGTCTCGATTGCCACGCCGCTCTCATCGAGCGCGTGGGCACTGGGTCCACTTTACGGCGACGCCACCATATTCGTGAACCAAGGGCAGACCGTCGCCGCGGCGATCGCGGTGGTGGCTGTGCTCTGATTCGTGCTGTTCATGGGCAGGTCGCGGCTCGGCAAGTCGCTGCGCGCGGCCGCCGAC
>CAYNFN010000413.1:0-48407 GCA_964396485.1 uncultured Alcaligenaceae bacterium | reverse complement strand
CGCGATCACCTGGTCGCCGCTCGATTTGACGAGCGCATGCCAGGACGCATGCAGGAGAGAGGCGGCGAGCACGGCCGCGGTGACGAGAGGGTCCATCCGGGTTACGAAGGGGAAGGCGGCATTCTATAATTTGATCCTTTTTCGGCCCTTCTCCATGCACACCCAGACCTACTTTCAGGAAGTCGTCAAAGTCGCGCAGACCATCGATCTTGCCGCGATCGAGCGCCTTGCGCGCGAGCTCGCGGCATTGCGCGAGGGCGGCGGGCGGCTGTTCTTTCTCGGTGTCGGCGGCAGCGCCGGAAATTGCGGGCACGCGGTGAACGACTTTCGGAAGCTATGTGGCATCGAAGCCTACGCGCCGACCGACAACGTGTCCGAGCTCACTGCCCGCACCAACGATGAGGGCTGGGACACGGTGTTTTCCGCCTGGCTCAAGACGAGCCGCGGCAACGACAAGGACGCGGTGTTCGTGTTTTCGGTGGGCGGCGGCAACCTTGAGAAAAACGTCAGCCCCAATATCGTCGCTGGCCTCAAGGAAGCCAAGAGCCGCGGCATGAAAGTCTTCGGCGTGGTCGGGCGCGACGGCGGCTACACCAAGCAGGTAGGTGACTGCGTGATCGTGGTTCCCACCGTGGACGCGTCCCGCGTGACGCCCCACACAGAAGCCTTCCACGCGGTCGTCTGGCACTGCCTGGTGTCGCACCCGGCGCTGCAGCAGACCGCGACCAAGTGGTAGGCCGGCGGGCGGTCTTTCTCGACCGCGACGGCGTCATCAACCGGGCCGTGGTGCGCGATGGCAAGCCCTATCCACCTGATTCGCTTGCCGAATTCGAAATCCTGCCGGGGGTTCCCGACGTGCTCGAGCAGTTGCGCGCGGCGGGCTTTCTAAATGTGGTCGTCACCAATCAGCCCGACGTCGCGACCGGCAAGCAGCGCCGAGAGGTGGTCGAGGCGATGCACGCGCGATTGCTCGCCTCGCTCGCGATCGACGCGGTCAAGGTCTGCTATCACGTCGCCGAGGAAAACTGCGCCTGCCGCAAGCCCAAGCCCGGGATGCTGCTCGAAGCTGCCTCGGAGAAAGGAATCGATCTCGCGGCGAGTTTTCTTGTCGGGGATCGTTGGCGCGACATCGGCGCCGCACACGCTGCAGGCTGCAAGGCTTACTTCGTCGAGCGAAATTACGAGGAAAAATACCCGGATAAACCGTATGTTGCGGTAAAATCGCTGCCTGACGCGGTCAAGCTTATCCTGCTGTCCGTCCGACAACTCTAGTCAGGGAGTTCAAATGGCCGATCTCAAGGCCCTCAAGGTAAAACTTTTCGCCGACGGCGCCGATCTCGCGGGCATGAAGGAAATGGCCGCGAACCCGTTGATCAAGGGCTTCACCACCAACCCGACCTTGATGCGCAAGGCGGGCGTGGCCGATTACAAGGCTTTCGCGCACGAAGTGCTGCGAGCGATCTCCGACCGGCCGGTGTCGTTCGAGGTGTTCGCCGACGATTTCGGCCAGATGGAGCAACAGGCGCTCGAGATCGCGTCTTGGGGCAGGAACGTCAGCGTCAAGATTCCGGTGACCAACACCAAGGGTGAGTTCTCGGGATCGCTCATCGAGCGGCTCTCCAAGGCGGGCGTGAAACTCAACGTCACCGCGCTCCTCACACTCGACCAGGTGCGACGTGTTACAGAGCGCCTGGCGCCGGACACTCCGGCGATCATCTCCGTGTTCGCAGGGCGCATCGCTGACACCGGCCGCGACCCGGTGCCGCTCATGGCCGAAGCCGTGAAGATCATGCGCGCGAAACCCAAGGCGGAACTGATCTGGGCGAGCCCGCGGGAGCTGCTCAACATCTTCCAGGCCGACGCGATCGGTTGCCACATCATCACCGCCACGAACGACATCCTCAAGAAGCTCGCGCTCGTCGGCAAGAACCTCGACACTTATTCATTGGAGACCGTGGAAATGTTCTACAAGGACGCGAAAGCGGCGGGCTACACGATCGCCACCCGCGCGGCAGCCTGATATGAGATTCAAGAACGTACTCGTCACCGGCGGCGCCGGCTATGTGGGAAGCCTTCTCGTGCCGCAGCTTCTCGAGGCGGGCTACAAGGTCACCGCTCTGGACGTCATGTACTTCGGCGATCACTTCCTGCCGAAGAGCAATCCCAATCTGAAGGTGGTGAAGGCCGATATCCGCGATACGAAAAAGCTTGCGGAGGAATTCAAAGGCATCGAGGCGGTCATCAACCTCGCCTGCATCTCGAACGACGCGAGCTTCGAGCTGGACGAGAAGCTCTCGACCACGATCAACCTGGACGCCTTCGAGCCGATGGTCGTTGCGGCGAAGAAGGCCGGCGTGAAGCGCTTCATCTATTGCTCCTCCAGCTCGGTCTATGGCGTTTCGGAGTCGCCCGACGTCACCGAAGACCATCCGCTGGTGCCGCTCACGCTCTACAACAAGTACAAAGGCATGTGCGAGCCGCTCCTGTTCAAGCACCAGTCGCCCGAGTTCGTGTGCGTGACGATCCGGCCGGCAACGCTGTGCGGCTACGCGCCGCGCCAACGCCTCGATCTCTCTGTCAATATTCTCACCAACCACGCCATCAACGCCGGCAAGATCACAGTGTTCGGCGGTTCGCAGAAGCGCCCCAACCTGCACGTCCAGGACATGTGCGACCTCTACAAACTTCTGCTCGAGGTTCCTGACGACAAGATTGCTGGCCAGACCTTCAACGCTGGCGTCCAGAACCTCTCCATCATGGAGATTGCGCAGATCGTCAAGCGCATCGCGCAGGAGGAATTCCCGGAGAAGGGCGAGATCCCAATCGTCACCACGCCAACCGATGACATTCGCTCCTACCACGTCAATTCCGACAAGATCCGGCGCGTGATCGGTTTTCAGCCCAAGTACAAGATTGAGGACGCCGTGCGCGACCTGTGCAGGGCGTTCAAGGCGGGCAAGTTGCCGAAAAGCATGGACGACACGTTCTACTTCAACGTCCGCCGGCTGAAGGAACTCAAGGCGGCATGACCTCGCACCCGATCGCCGTCGTCACGGGCGGCGCCGGGTTCATCGGCAGCCACATGGTGGACCTCCTGCTGCAAAGGGGGTATGCGGTGCGCGCCATGGACAATCTCTTTGGCGGCCGGCGCGAGAATCTGACGCAACACGCGCGCAATCCGGATTTCATGCTGGAGGAGCGCGACATCCGCAGCTACGCCCCCGACGACGTGCTGTTTCGCGGCGCAAAATACGTGTTTCACTTCGCCGGCATCGGCGACATCGTGCCTTCGATCGAGCAGCCCACCGAGTACATGTCGGCAAACGTACTCGGCACCGTGCACGTGCTCGAATGCGCGCGGCATGCCGGCGTGCAGAAGTTCGTCTACGCCGCGTCATCGTCGTGCTACGGCCTAGCCGAGGTGCCGACGCGCGCCGACCACCCGATCGCGCCGCAGTATCCGTACGCGCTCTCCAAGTACCAGGGCGAGCAGGCCGCGTTCCATTGGCACCGGGTCTACAAATTGCCGGTGAATTCGATCCGCATCTTTAACGCTTACGGCACCCGTTCGCGCACCTCGGGTGCCTACGGTGCGGTGTTCGGTGTATTCCTAAGGCAGAAGCTCGCCGGCAAGCCGTACACAGTGGTCGGCGATGGCAGCCAGCGGCGCGACTTCCTATATGGCACGGATGTAGCAACCGCTTTTCTCGCGGCAGCCGAAACCGGGCTCACGGGGCGCTTCTGGAACCTGGGTGCCGGCAATCCGCAGTCGGTCAACCGATTGATCGAGCTGCTCGGCGGCGAGAGAGTCTATATTCCGAAGCGCCCGGGCGAGCCTGATTGCACCTGGGCGGACATCGCACCGATCAAGGCCGACTTAGGCTGGGCGCCACAGGTGAGCTTCGAGGAAGGCGTGGGGAGGATTCTCGCCGACATCGCATACTGGAAGAATGCTCCGCTGTGGGAGCCGGATTCGATCGCCCGGGCGACCAGGACATGGTTCGAGTATCTCAGGTAGGAGTTAAACCTTGCTGTCCTCGCTGACCGAAAAATACCGGCACAAGATCAAGACGCCGGAGGAACTGAAACCAATTCTCGGCGCGCGGCCGCGCCAGAAGAAAGTCATCATGTGCCACGGCGTGTTCGACGTCGTGCATCCCGGGCACGTGCGGCACCTGCTCTACGCGAAAACCAAGGCGGACATTCTCGTCGCCAGTCTCACCGCCGACCGCCACATCAGCAAGGGCCAGCACCGTCCCCACATTCCGCAGCAGCTGCGAGCGCTCAACCTGGCGGCGTTCGAGATGGTCGACTACGTGGTCATCGACCGCAATCCGACTCCGCTCGAGAACATCGTGCTGCTGCAGCCGGATTTCTTCGCCAAGGGCTACGAGTACACCGCGGCCGGTCTGCCCGCCAAGACTCAGGAAGAGGTCGACGCGCTCAAGGCCTACGGCGGCGAGATAATCTTCACCCCGGGCGATATTGTCTATTCGTCCACGCGCCTCATTGACCTTGCGCCGCCCTCCATCAAGAGCGAGAAGCTGCTCACCTTCATGGACAGCGAAGGGCTCACCTTCGACTCGCTGCGTGCCGCGCTCAAGAAAATGGGGCAATACCGCGTTCATGTCGTCGGCGACACGATCGTGGACAGCTACACCCAGACCGCGATGGTGGGCGGCCAGACCAAGACGCCGACCATGAGCGTGCTCTACGAGCGTCGCGACGATTACATCGGGGGTGCAGCAGTGGTAGCAGAGCATCTCCGCGCTGCGGGGGCCGAAGTGGTGTTCTCCACCGTGCTGGGCGACGACAGTCTCAAGGACTTCGTCCTCGATGGGCTGAAAAAGCGTGGCGTGGACTGCCGCGCCATCATCGACAAGACCCGCCCGACGACCAACAAGAACGCCATCGTCGCCGGTGGCTACCGTCTGCTCAAAATCGACACGCTGGACAACCGCTCGATCTCGGACGAGATCGTGGAGAAGCTCGCCGCCGCGGTGCGTGAGGTGCCCTCGGATGCGGTCGTGTTCAGCGACTTCCGGCACGGCGTCTTCAACCGCCGCACTATCCCGCGGCTGGTGGATGCGATTCCGGCAGGGCGGTTCAAGGTAGCCGACAGCCAGGTTGCGAGCCGCTGGGGCAACATCACCGAATTCAAGGGGTTCGACCTCATCACGCCGAACGAGCGCGAGGCGCGGTTCGCGCTCGCCGACCAGGACTCCGGAATCCGCCCGCTTGCGTCCTCTCTTTACGACGCGGCGCAATGCAAGACTCTGATCCTGAAGCTTGGTGAGCGCGGCGTGCTTACGTGCCGCAGTGGCAATCACGAATCGCTTGAGTCATTCATCGTCATTGACTCGTTCGTGGATCGAGTGGTCGATGCGGTGGGAGCGGGCGATGCACTTCTTGCTTACGCAACGCTCGCCAAGCTTGCCACCGGGTCTGACGCGATCGCGACGATACTCGGTTCGGTGGCCGCGGCGTGCGAATGCGAGGTGGACGGCAACGTGCCGGTTACGCCGGAGGATGTAGGCGGCAAGATCGACTTGGCTGAGCAGCAGGCGAACTACAGCGAGAACGGCAAAGCTTGAAGGTGATTGTCGTAGGGTTGGGTGTCCAGGGCGCAAAGCGCCGCGCCGCAGCGGGGAAGGACTTCGTCGCCAGCGTGGACCCGGCGCGACCGGAGGCGGACTTCAAGTCGCTCGGGGACGTGCCATTGGAACGCTATGACGCGGCATTGGTCTGCACGCCGGATGAACCCAAGGCAGAAGTCCTCGAGTACCTGCTTTCGAACGGCAAGCACGCGTTGGTCGAGAAACCGCTCTGGACGGCGCGCGATGCAGATGTCGCGCAGCTGGAGCGCATCGCGCGCGAGCACGATGCGGTCTGCTACACCGCTTACAACCACCGTTTCGAGCCGCACTACGTGCGCATGCGCGAAGCGATCCAGTCGGGAGTGCTGGGCGAGATCTACCATTGCAGGATGTTTTACGGCAACGGCACGGCGCGACTCGTGCGCGACTCAGCATGGCGCGATACTGGCGCGGGCGTCTTGCCCGACCTCGGCTCGCACCTGCTCGACACTGCTCTCTTCTGGTTCGACGCGATCGATGATGACCTGTCGGTGATATCGGCAAGGCGCTTTGAGAACAAGGCGCCGGACCATGTCGTGCTCGGCTCCAGGGGCAGCCGGCCGCAACTGGAACTGGAGATGACGCTGCTATCGTGGCGCAACCATTTCACCTGCGATGTTTTCGCCGAGAAAGGCTCGGCGCACATCAGTTCGCTTTGCAAATGGGGTCCGAGCACCTTCACCTTGCGCACGCGCGTGCTGCCGTCCGGTCGTCCACATGAGGATCCGGTGACGCTCGAGCAACCGGACCCGACTTGGGCCCTGGAATACGCGCATTTCAAGTCGCTATGCGCATCTGGGACGACGACCGATCTCGGGCGCGACCTGTGGCTGCAGCGCACGCTGCGTAAGCTCGGTACGAAGGCGGTCGCGATGGCGAACGCATGAGGGCGCTCCTGGAGTGCGCATGAGCCGGCCGGTCATCGGTTTTGCGGGCATGACGCACCTCGGCATCATTTCGGCCGCGGCGGCAATGCAGCGCGGTTTTCAGATTGTCGGATTCGACACCAACGGTGCCGCGATCGAAGGGTTGAGGCTAGGACGTCCTACCGTCACCGAGCCGGGGCTCGAGGAAATTCTTCGAACAAAGAAAGGACTCTCGACATTCACGACCATTGCGTCGGATCTTGGCCGTTGCGCGGTGGTCTACATCTCTACCGACGTCGCGACCGACGATCAGGGGCGCAGCGACCTGACGGGGGTGCAAGATCTCCTCGAACGGGTCATTCCGGCTCTTGGAAAAGATTCGACATTGGTAGTGCTGTGCCAAGTGCCACCTGGCTTCACACGCAAGATCGGGCTCGCGCCGACGCGGCTCTACTACCAAGTCGAGACGCTCGTCTTCGGCATTGCCGTGGAGCGGGCCGTCCATCCGGAGCGGTTCGTCGTCGGCTGCGCCGATCCGGCTAGACCGCTGCCGGCGGCCTATGGCGAATTTCTGGCGGCGTTCGGCTGTCCGATCTTGCCGATGCGCTACGAAAGCGCGGAGCTCGCCAAGATCGCAATCAATTGCTGCCTGGTCGCCTCGGTTAGCGTTGCCAATACGCTCGCCGAGCTCTGCGAGCGCATGGACGCGGACTGGTCGGAGATTGCGCCAGCGCTCAAACTCGACAAGCGTATCGGGGCGCACGCCTACCTCTCTCCCGGCCTCGGCATCGCGGGCGGGAACCTGGAGCGCGACCTCCAGACCGTGATCCGCCTCGCCGGCGAGCTGGGAACCGATGCGGGCGTGGTTAGGGCCTGGGTCGCGAACAGCCGGCACCGCCGCGACTGGGCAGCGCGCAGGATCCGCGAGGCATTGCTCGACAGCAACCCGAATGCGACGGTTGCCGTCTGGGGCCTCGCCTACAAGGAAAACACCAATTCGGTGAAAAATTCGCCCTCGCTAGCCACTATCGCGCAGTTGCAGGGCACCGCGCTGCGCCTGCACGACCCGGTCGTGCCGGGTTCAACGGAAAAAGATCCGCTCGAAGTCGCGCGCGGCGCCGACGCGCTCATGATCCTCACGCCGTGGCCGGAATACCGGAGCATCGAACCGGCCAAGATCGCGGCCGCAATGCGCGGCCGCATTGTGCTCGATCCGTACAAAGTCCTCGATGGAAAAGCGGCCGCGGCTGCGGGCCTGCGCATTCACACGCTGGGACGTTCATGATGCGGCATCTGAATTCGCGGGAGCAGAAGCCTCCCCGGGTCGTGATTCTCGGCGCGGCAGGTTTTGTCGGCGGCGCGGTTGCCAACCGCCTGGAGCGCGAGGGCGTTTCGGTATTGCGCGTTTCCCGCAAGGAAGTGGATCTTCTCGCAGGCGATGCAGACGGCGGTTTGGGGAAGTTCCTGCGGGAAACCGACTCAGTAGTCACCGCGTCGGCCAAGGCGCCGGTCAAGAACGCGGATATGCTGGTCGAGAACATGGTGATGGCGCGGGCGATGGCGCGTGCACTGTCGAAGGCGTCCGTCGCGCACGTGGTGAACATCAGCTCCGATGCGGTCTATGCGGACAGCGACAGTCCGCTCACGGAACGCTCCTGTGCGTCCCCCGGCAGCCTGCATGGCGCGATGCATCTTGCGCGCGAGGTGCTGTTCCAGAACGAGATCAAGGCGCCGCTCGCGATCCTGCGGCCGAGCCTGCTCTACGGTTCCGCCGATCCCCACAATGGCTACGGCCCGAACCGCTTCCGACGGCTCGCGGCGAAGGGCGAGGACATCGTGTTGTTCGGCAACGGCGAGGAGCGGCGCGACCACGTGTTCATCGACGACGTGGCTGAGCTCGTGGCACAGGTCCTCTACCGGTGCAGCGCCGGCGTGCTCAACATCGCGACCGGTGAAGTGCATTCGTTCATGGATATCGCAACAATGATAGTAAAAATGGAAGGCGGAAAATCAAGCATCAAGACCACCGCCCGGTCAGGTCCGATGCCGCACAACGGCTACCGGCCGTTCGACATTGCCGTGTGCCGCAGTGCGTTCCCTGATT
The DNA here is from genome assembly GCA_964396485.1 of uncultured Alcaligenaceae bacterium. GTDB lineage: Bacteria > Pseudomonadota > Gammaproteobacteria > Burkholderiales > JACQAP01 > JACQAP01. Next base: position 39,801 of record CAYNFN010000413.1, on the reverse strand, counting down.
TCCGCTATACGACGCTGGAGGATGGATTGAGGAAGTCCCGAAATGGGTAGGGAAATCGACCTGCTGGGCTCGTTGCCGAAGACAAAGCGCAATATCGAGAAGCGCGCCGAGGCGAAAGATGATGCCTTGATCGCGATCTCGAGAGAATTCGGCCAGGAATACTGGGACGGCGACCGCAAGTACGGCTATGGCGGCTACCGCTACGACGGCCGCTGGCGTTCCGTCGCGCGCGACATGATCAGGCACTTCGGGCTCGAGGTGGGCATGCGCCTGCTCGACGTGGGATGCGGCAAGGGATTCCTCGTCAAGGACCTGATGCTCGAGTGCCCGGGGCTGGAGGCGTTCGGGCTCGACATCTCGTACTACGCGCTGATGCACTGCGAGCGGGAAGTTGTCGGGCGCTTGCACCTTGGCTCTGCGGAGAGCCTGCCATTTCCAGACGGGTCCTTCGATTGCGTGATCTCGCTTAATACCATTCACAATCTCACCCGCGAAGGGGCGGTTGTCGCCATGCGGGAGATTCAACGCCTGAGCAGGGGACGGGCGTTCGTGCAGGTGGATAGCTATCGCACCCCCGAGGAGAGAGAGATCGCGCTGAGCTGGATTATAACGGCGCGGTTCCACGACTACCCCGAGGGCTGGCTCAAGGTTTACTCGGAGGCGGGCTACACTGGCGACTACTACTGGACAATTATCAACAGATGAGCAAAACCTACATGATTCTCGGTGGCGGTGGATCCTTTGGGATCCACACCGCTTTCTACCTGCTGAAGCACGCCAATCCGAAGCGAGTGGTCGGTGTCGGCCGCAACCCGCTACGCCCGGAGCCGTTTTCGCTCGGTATCGAGCGGCAGCCCGGCTACGAATACCACGCTTATCATCTGACCTACGAGATGGACCTGCTGCTTGAGCTGATGGACCGGGTGAAGCCCGAGGTGATCGTCAATTATGCGGCCCAGGGCGAAGGCGCGGTGTCCTGGAAGCACTCCTGGCGCTTCTTCGAGACCAATTCGATGGCGCTCTCCAAGCTGTGCGAGGAGCTTATGAAGCGCAACTGGCTCGAGCGCTTCATCCAGATCGGCACGTCCGAGATGTACGGCTCGGTGAGCCATGCAACCAAGGAAGACGAGCCGATCAAGCCGACCAGCCCTTACGCGGCCTCCAAGGTCGCGTTCGACATGTACCTCGAGTCGGTGCACAAGTACCTGAAGTTCCCGATGAACATCATCCGGCCCTCGAATGCCTATTGTCCGGGGCAGCTGCTGCATCGCGTGATCCCGAAGACCATTCTTTGCGGCCTGACCGGCAAGAAGCTGCCGCTGCAGGGCGGCGGCAGGGCGGAGAAATCCTACATCCATGCGCGCGACCTGGGCCGCGCGGTCCATCTGGTCGCGGAAAAAGCGGCACTCGGCAAGATCTATAACGCAGGCCCCGCGGAGCCCACCAGCATCCGCAGGGTGGTGGAACTGTGCGCCGAAGCCCTGGGCATGCCCTTCGAGCAGCTCTGCGAGATGGCGCCCGACCGGCTCGGGCAGGATTCGCGCTACTGGCTCGATTCGGGCGCGATCAAGCGCGATCTCGGCTGGGAGCCGCAGGTCGGCTGGCAGGAAGGGCTGGGCGAGATGGTCGAATGGGGCAAGCGCTACCGCGATCAACTGCGCGGGGTCTCGACCGACTACGTGATGCGTGGCTAGCATCGTGAATGTCGCATTCAACGCCGCCGCGGCGCGGGCGCGCTGCCTGAAATACCGCAGGCGGATCCTGGACGTCTCGCAACGTGTCGGCGCCCTTCATATCGCGCCGGCGTTCTCGTGCCTCGAAATGACCGACGTCATCTACCACGCGCTCATGCGCCCGGCGCTGAGCGCCAGCGGGCGCTTCCGCGACGTCTTCGTCATGTCCAAGGGCCACGGCTGTGTCTCCCAATACGTGATCCTCGAGGACCTCGGGATCATGCCGAGCGCAGAAATCGAGCGCTACTGCACGCCGGCCGGAGTGCTGGGCGCGCACCCGGATATCGGCACACCAGGCATCGAAGCGTCCACCGGTTCGCTCGGGCACGGACTCGGCATCGCGGTCGGCATGGCCTATGCGGAGTACCTGAAGGAGACTGATGCCCGTGTGCACGTCGTGCTCTCGGACGGGGAGCTGCAGGAGGGCTCAACCTGGGAGGCCGTGCAGATGGCGGCCAACTACAAGCTCGACAACCTGCTGCTTTTCGTCGACCTCAACGATTTCGGTGGCCTCGAGCGCATAAGCGAGAACCATCCCGCGGTGTTCCCCGTCGCAGAGAAGTTCCGCGCCTTCGGCTGGGAGACAGCCGAAGTCAGCGGCCATGATGCGGCAGCGGTGCATGCGGCGGTGGCCGCGAGAAAGGGTGGCAAGCCCTTTGTGCTGATCGGCAAGACCGTCAAGGGCCGCGGCGTGTCGTACATGGAGCACGTGCCCATCTGGCACTACCGTTCGCCGAACAAGGACGAGTACGCGCAGGCGCTCGGCGAGCTGAAGGAGATCAGCTCGTGAGGAACACCTTCGCGAACGTCTTCTACGAAGAGGCCAAGAAGGATCCGCGCCTGTGCGTCGTGGTAGCCGACATCTCGCCCGCGGGCTCGATGGAAAAGCTGAGGAAGGAGTATCCGAAGCGCTTCATCAACACCGGCGTCGCCGAGCAGATCATGATCGGCATGTGCGCCGGCATGGCGATGCGCGGACTGCGGCCTTTCGCGTACACCATCGCCACCTTCGCGCTGTTCCGGCCCTATGAGTTCGTGCGCGACGATCTCTGCTACCAGGGCTTGCCGGTCACCGTGGTTGGCGTCGGCGGCGGGGTGACGTATTCGACCCTGGGAGGCACGCACCACGCCATGGAGGACGTCGCAATTGCCACGGCGATGCCCGGCATGAGTGTCATCGCCCCCTGCGACCCCGAGGAGACGAAGGCGGCAACGCAGTATTGCGTCGGCCAGACCGAAGGTCCGGTCTATCTGCGACTCGGCAAGGCAGGCGAGCCGATACTCGGCAACGCTGCTTCCGAGCCGTTCCGCTTCGGCAAGATCCGGATGCTGCGCGAAGGGCGCGATGCCTGCGTCATCGGATACGGCCCCATCCTCAAGCTGGGCCTGGACGCAGCCGCGGCGCTCGAATCGAAGGGCGTCTCGGTCGCGGTGGCCTCTGCGCACACCGTCAAGCCGCTCGATCGGGAGGGGATTTCAAAGCTGCTTGCGCGTTTCCAGCGCATCGTCGTGCTGGAGGAAATGGTGCCGCGGGGCGGCCTCGCCGACCAGGTCAAGGCGATCGCATGGGAATCGGGCGCGCGTTGCGCTATCGAGGCGCTCTCGCTCAAGCATGAATTTGTGCATACTTACGGCAAGCATGAGGACCTCCTGGGCGCGCACGGCCTGACGGTCGACGCCATCATTTCCAAGCTGGCCCAGCATTGACGCATCCTTGCAGCACCTTCTCCTAGATGCCAAGACACCCCTGAGGGGCGCGGACGCGGTAGCCGCGGTTCTGGTTCTCGCCGACGGTCGCTACGTCATGCAGCTCCGAGATAACATTCCTGGCATCTTCTATCCGGACCATTGGGGCTGCTTCGGCGGCGCAGTAAATGGAAGCGAACCGCCCTTGTCCGCCCTCGCACGGGAGCTCAAAGAGGAACTGGAATACGAGCTCGAGGCGCCGCCGAAAGTGCTGACGCGCTTCGATTTCGATTTTTCGGAGCTAGGGGGAAGCAGAGTGTTCCGCATTTACTACGAGGTGCAGGTTTCCGCCGCAGCCTTTGCGAAGTTCACCTTGCATGAAGGCGCCGCCTTTGAAGCGGTCGGTGGACGGGAACTTCTGCTGAACCGGCGCGTTACCCCCTACGACAGCTTCGCCGTATGGTTGCATCTCAGCAAGCATCGAATGGAGACTCCGCAACTCGGCGGCCAGGCGCAATGACTGACCTCGAGTCCGAAGCCATCGAGATAATTCGGGAGGCCGTCGCATCGGCGCGCAACCCGGTAATGCTCTATTCGGTCGGCAAGGACTCCTCCGTCATGCTACATCTGGCGCGAAAGGCTTTCCACCCGGGCCCCCCGCCCTTCCCGCTCCTGCACGTGGACACCACATGGAAATTCCGAGACATGTACGCGCATCGCGCGCGGGCAATCGCGGAATCGGGCATGGAACTCTTTGTGCACGTGAATCGGGAAGGCCTGGAGGCGGGCGTGAATCCGTTTACGCACGGGTCAAGCTACTACACCGATGTAATGAAGACCCAAGCGCTTAGGCAGGTGCTCGATAGTCGGGGATTCGATGTGGTATTTGGCGGCGCCCGGCGAGACGAGGAAAAGTCTCGCGCCAAGGAACGTATCTTCTCGGTTCGGGCCCCCGGCCATCGATGGGACCCGAAAGCGCAAAGGCCAGAGCTTTGGAACCTCTACAACACGCATGTCCGGCCGGGGGAGAGCGTGCGCGTATTCCCCCTTTCGAACTGGACGGAGCTCGACATCTGGCAATACATCCATCTTGAGAAGATTTCCATAGTGTCCCTGTATTTTGCAAAGATGCGGCCAGTGGTGCGGCGCGGGTCCACGCTCATTATGGTTGATGACGAGCGTTTTGCCATGGCGAAGGGTGAAACCCCGGAGATGCGGCTGGTGCGCTTTCGCACGCTCGGCTGCTATCCGCTCAGCGGCGCCATTGAAAGCTCGGCTACAACCGTAGCGGAGATCATTGCCGAGACCTTCAATGCGCGCTCCTCCGAACGGCAAGACCGCTTGATCGACTCCGATCAATCGGCATCCATGGAAAAGAAGAAGCAGGAGGGGTACTTCTGAGCATCCGCCCCGCCCCCGGCGGCATCGCCGCCCTCTTGCGATCACAAGCCGCCAAGCAGACGCTTCGCTTTGTCACTTGTGGAAGCGTTGACGACGGCAAGTCCACCCTGATCGGCCGGCTACTCTATGAAAGCAAGTGCATCTTTGACGACCAGTTGCGCGCGCTCGAATCGGATTCCCGCAAATACGGGACCCAGGGAGACAACCTCGACTTTGCCCTATTGGTCGACGGACTGCAGGCCGAGCGCGAACAAGGGAATACCATCGATGTCGCATACCGCTATTTCGCCTCTCCCAGACGAAAATTCATCGTGGCCGATACGCCCGGCCATGAGCAATACACTCGCAACATGGCCACCGGCGCGTCCACCGCGGATCTGGCGGTCATCTTGATCGACGCGCGTAAAGGCGTCCTGACGCAATCCCGTCGCCACACCCGGATCATTGCGATGATGGGGATACGCCATATCGTATTGGCAGTGAACAAGATGGACCAGGTGCGATTCGACCGCGGCGCATTCGAGCGGATCGCCGACGAGTATCAGGCGTTCGCGTCTGCATCCAATTTTTTGTCGATTCAGACGATTCCGGTCTGCGCCTTGGACGGCGACAATGTCCTGCTACCCAGCGCGCGCACCCCTTGGTACAAGGGGCCCAGCCTCATGTCGTACCTGGATATGGTCGTCATTGCCGATCCAGCAGCCCCGGCTCCATTCCGCATGCCGGTGCAGTGCGTGAATCGCCCGATTATGGATTTTCGCGGTTTCGCTGGCCGCATCGCTGCGGGCACAGTGCGGCAGGGAGACCGCGTACGGCTCATGCCTTCCGGCGTTTCGTCCCGCGTGAAGGAGATTGTTGGCTGGAAAGGAAACACGGAACACGCTGACGGCTCAGCTTCCGTAACGCTCACGCTTGCGGACGATGTCGATGGGAGCCGTGGCGACGTCGTTGCTTCGGAGGGTGAGCCGCCGCAGGTCGCAGATCAGTTTGAGGCGAGATTGATATGGATGGCCGCCCAGCCGCTGATCCCGGGACGGCCCTACCTATTGAAGATTCACTATAAGGAAGTCACGGCGACAATAACCGAAATCAAATACCGCGAAGATACGAATACCGGTGCGCGTCTTGCTTCCAAGACGCTCCATCTGAACGAGATCGGGGTAGTCAACCTCAGCTTGAGCCAGCCCGTCGCTTTCGAGCCTTACTCGGTCAACCGCACGCTGGGCGGCTTTATCATCATCGATAAGCTAAGTTTCCAGACCCTCGGCGCCGGGATGCTCGACTTCGCCTTGCGCCGGGCGACCAACATTCCGTGGCAGGCCGTCACGGTCAGCAAGCAGTCCCGGGCGAGCGTCAAGCACCAGACGCCACTCTGTATCTGGTTTACCGGCCTCTCGGGGTCGGGTAAGTCCACCATCGCGAATCTGCTGGAAAAGGGTCTACTTTCCGACGGGCGGCACACGTACATGCTGGATGGCGACAACGTGCGCCATGGTCTGAATCGTGATCTCGGCTTTACCGACGCAGACCGCGTAGAGAACGTCCGCCGTGTTGCCGAAGTGGCCAAGCTGATGACGGAAGCCGGCCTGATAGTGCTCGTATCATTCATATCCCCGTTCCGCTCCGAACGGCGCTTGGCACGCAGTCTCTTTGGGGAGAGGGAGTTCGTCGAAGTGTTCGTGGATGCTCCGATAGAGGAGTGCGAGCGGCGCGACCCGAAGGGGCTCTATGCCAAGGCGCGCCGCGGCGAGCTGAAGAATTTTACGGGTATCGATAGCGACTATGAGGTTCCTGAAGCTGCGGAGGTTCACCTGAAAACCGCCGAGTGCGACGCACACACATGCGTGGAGCATATCCTTCGAAAACTGGCTTCTCTGGACGGGTGACGACAGACATGATCGAGACAGGACTGATCGGCTACGGATACTGGGGGCCCAACCTCTTGCGCAACATGGCTGCCTCGAAGCTCTTCGCGGTGAAAGCCATCGCGGAGCGCGATCCGGAAAGGCTGCGCCGCGCCGAGCTCGATGCACCGGGTGCACAGACCTTCGAGGACGCGGAGGAGCTTCTCAAGCGGCCGGGACTGTTGGCGATCGTCATCGCCACGCCAGTGGCGACGCACTTCCCGCTCGCCCGGCAGGCGATCCTGCGCGGCAAGCATGTGCTGATCGAGAAGCCCATGTGCACGAGCTCCGCGCAATGCGAGGAGTTGATCGGCCTGGCCAAGAGTCAGGGCGTGACGCTCATGGTGGATCACACCTTCCTGTTCACGGGGGCGGTTCAGAAGCTGCGGGAGCTCCACACCAGCAATGCCCTCGGGAAAATATCCTATTACGACTCCCTGCGCGTGAACCTCGGCCTGTTCCAGCCGGACGTAAATGTGCTGTGGGACCTCGCGCCTCACGATTTCTCAATCTTGGACCATGTCATTGGCGTGGAGCCGGTTCACGTTGAAGCGACCGGCTACTGCCACGTTAATCCGCACCTCCCGGACATCGCCTATGTCACCATGCATTGCGCCTCGGGCATGATCGCGCATTTCAACCTGAGCTGGATGTCTCCGGTCAAGGTACGCCGTATTGCCATCGGCGGCGACCGGCAGATGGCGGTCTGGGACGACCTCGACCGGGAGGAAAAGATCCGGATCTACAACAGCGGCATCCGCTTTCAGCCGGAAAGCGAGCGCATCACCATCATCCCGGAATACCGGATCGGCGATATCTACTCGCCCCGTGTGCCCAGCCGCGAGGCGCTCGCCGGCACGATCGCGCACTTCGCCAACGTGATCAAGGGCCGCGAGGCCCCGATCATGGGAGGCGACAAGGGATTGCGCGTGGTGAAGATGCTCGAGTCGGCGCAGGCCGCGCTGGATGCAAGCCTTGCCAAGGTCGTTGCGGCAGGACGCTCCGGGCGATGAAAGGGCGGCGCAGTCTGGTAACGGGCGGCGCCGGCTTTATCGGCAGCCACCTGGTCGACAGCCTGGTGGCGGACGACATTCCGGTGACGGTGCTGGACGATTTCTCGACAGGGGATCGCGGCAACCTTGCCGAGGCGGTCGCCCGCGGCGATGTGCGTATCGTGGAAGGCTCGGTCCTCGACGCGGATGCGGTAGCGCAGGCGATGCAGGATTGCAGCACGGTCTATCACCTCGCCGTGGAGTGCGTGCGCCGCTCGCTGGGCCAGCCACTGCGCAATCACGAGGTCAATGCGACCGGCACGCTGCAGGTACTGGAAGCGGCGCGGCGAGCGAAGGTCGACCGAATGCTTTACTGCTCCTCGTCCGAGGTCTATGGAAATGCATCCGACAAGGTGCTCCCCGAGGACACCACATTATGCGAGCCGGTCACCGTCTACGGAGCTGCCAAGCTCGCGGGCGAGTACTACGCCAAAGCCTACTTGCGAACCTACGGGTTGCCGGTGGTCGTGGCCAGGCCCTTCAACTCGTACGGGCCCCGCGAGCACGACCAGGGCGATATCGCGGAGGTGATCCCCCGCTTCGTAATCCGCGCGCTGAACGGTGTGCCTCCCGTAGTCTTTGGCGACGGGACGGCGGGGCGGGATTTCACCTATGTCACCGAGACCGCCGATGCGCTCAAGCGCCTCGCCCTGCACCCGGACGCCGTCGGCCGCGTCGTCAACCTGGCGTTTGGGCGGATGGTGACGATCGCCGAAGTGGCGCAGGCAGTATGCCTCGCATGCGGCAAGCCGGGCCTGCGGCCCGAGTTTGCCAAAGCGCGTCCCGGCGACGTGCATCGGCTGCATGCCGACACCCGGCAGGCGCGCCGGCTGCTCGGGTTCGTCGCCGCTATCGATTTCGAGCGCGGGCTCGCGCAGTACGTCGAATGGTTCCGGCGCCGCCATCCCGATCCGTCGCGGCTGCTGGAGGCCGAGACCGTGAACTGGCGCATGCCTGAGTAGCCGCATGCAGCCCGTTGCCTTCAGCCGGCCTTTCATGGGTGAGGAAGAAGAGAAGGCGTGCGCCGAAGTGGTCGCTTCGGGATGGATCGTCGGGGGCGCACAACAAGCACGATTCGAGAGCCGGTTCGCGGAGCTGTGCGAGAGTCCGTTCGCGGTCGCGGTTTCCTCGTGGACGACGGGCGGTTTCCTCATCCTGAAGGCTTGGGGCATCGGCCCGGGCGACGAGGTCATCGTTCCATCGCTCACCTTCATCGCGTCGGTGAACGTGGTTCTGCACGTCGGCGCCACGCCAGTCTTCGCCGACATCGATCCGCGGACCTGGAACATCGATCCCGAGGACGTAGCGCGCAAGATTACGAGCCGTACCCGCGCCGTCATTGCGGTCGATCAGATCGGAATGCCGTGCGACATCCATCGGATCCAGGATCTCCTGCGCGGGCGCGACATACGCCTGCTGCAGGACGCCGCCTGCTCGTTCGGCAGCCGCCTGCACGGGCGGCCGGCAGGAGCGTACTGCGACGTCTCGTGCTTTTCGCTGCACGCACGCAAGGTCGTCTCTACCGGCGAGGGCGGCATGATCGTCTGCCGGGACGAAGCCTTTGCGGCCCGGCTGAGGCGCCTGCGCCACCAAGGGATGTCGCGCTCGGACCACGAGCGCCACGGCGCGCCGCCCATCGAGTTCGAAACCTATCCGGAAGTCGGCTACAACTTCCGTCTGACCGACATCCAGGCCGCGATCGGCAACGCGCAACTGGCGCGCCTGCCAGAGATCCTTCGGCGGCGGCAGGCCGTGGCTGCCCGATATATCGCGCACTTGCGCGATCATCCCTTGCTCGAGGCGCCGCACGTGCCACAGGGCTGCGAGCCAAACTGGCAAAGCTTTCAGGCGCGTGTTCCGGACGGCTCGCCGATTTCCCGCAATGCGCTGATGAATGCGTTGTGGGAGCGAAAGGTACCCACGCGTCGCGGGGTAATGGCATCGCATCGCGAGCCGCCATACTGCGATATTCGGGCTTCGCTGCGACATACGGAAAACGCCGCCGATCGTTGCATCCAACTACCGATGCACGCGGGCCTGGAGGAAGAGCAGGTCACTTACATTCTGCGAAATCTCGACGAAATCGCGCGCGCTGGTTAGCAAGGATCCATGGCTCGATGGCGCTCGGCGGTTGGATGGATCGGCACCGTGGCGGCGCTGGGAATCGCGCTCGCCGTGCTGGACTGGGACGCACTGTGGCGCGCGTTCTCCCAGTTTTCGGCCGGCACATTGCTCGCTATCGCGATGCTTTCGGTCTTGAGCACGCTCATTTTCGCGGCACGCTGGTCCATCCTCATAGCTTCCAAGAGTTTGGTGAGCCGGTCCGGCTACATTGACGCGCTCATCGGACTGATTTTCAATCTGGTGACGCCGGCCGCCATGGGCGCGGATGCCTACCGAGTGCTGGTGGCAGACCGCTACGAAGGAGGCAGGGCGCGCGCCGTGGGGCTCCTCGTCGTCGAACGCCTGCTGGGTACCGCGGGCTACGCCGCGGCCTTTCTTCTCGCGTACGCATGGGCCAACCAGCGTGAGGCCGTCATTCCGCTATTCACGGCGACGGCCATCGCGATGGTGGCGATTCTTCTCGCGTCGATCGGCTTGGTGCTGCTCGCGCGAGGCGCCCCGTTCGAGTTCCTGCGTCGCCGAATTCACGTCCCGATCCTGCAAAGGCTTGCCGAGGCCGTGAGCGCTGCCGGTGCCTTGTCCATCTTCCGCCTGTCGGTCGCCTCCGCTCTGTCCGTAGTGGGCGTCCTGACGTGGCTCCTATGCGTGGTCATTCTGACCGAGGCGGCCGGCCTGGCGCTGACACCCGAGATCGTCATCATGATCGCAGTGGTCACGGAATTTTCGCGCTTCCTGCCTATTTCCATTCAGGGAATCGGCGTGCGCGAGGCTACTTTTGCGGCTATTGCGGTGATCGCCGGTGGTGAGGCGGCACCGGCGTTTGCGGCGTGTGCGACTGCCTATGTCCTGCACTTCGCACTACTAGCGGTGGTCGGCTTCTTGGCTAGAGCGGTCAGCAGGCATACTTGAAGTACTTTAGATAGGTAGATTGCGGCACCAGGTCGAGTTTCGACATCAGCCAGATCAGTCCCCGGAGCTTCGAAAGCGTCGCGTATCCGGAGGGATAGTCCCGGAACGACTTTGGCGGCATCGCCAGGATCTGCTCGAACTCCTCGCGCGGGAGGCCGAGTCGTTTCAGACACAAGTCAATCACCTTCGGGTCCTCCAGGGCATAGACCTCGCTCGTCCGCGCGAGCGCAACCTGGCGCGTCATTTGGCTGCTTCGGACCAGGGCGCTGTAGTTGAATTTGCGCCGGTCGAGGTTGAACTTAACGCGCTGCAGATGGTGAAGAAGGGCTTGGTACAAATCGTCGAAATAATGTGCGCCCGTGTTCGTCCATCCGAGCTCGTTCTCGAGCAGCTTGTCCACGTCCGCGCGCACGTAGTTGAAGTAGTAGAGCAGGGGAACGGAACGGATCCCGCGAACGACCAGGTAGTAGAACAATTCGCGCGGCCCCAGGTGGAAGCCCGGATCGGAGGCCCTCCACGGCCGCAGCTTGCGCGAACCAAATCTCCTGTGGATCGCCTCGAGATGCTTGCCGTCCAGATAATTCCACGGCAGGGGCGCTATGCCCTCGGTGCGGAAAGACTGGCCGATCAGAATGTATTTCACATCGTGCTGCGCGGCGACGCCGAACAGCGCTGCGGCCAGGCCGAGGTCCGTCGACATGTTGGCGTTGGGGACAGAGGCCCTGAGGCAGGCGATCTTTAGGTCGCGCGATTCGCGCCAATCAGAAGTGATCGTCAGTAGCCTGACGCCCAGCTTCTCAGCCGCCTTCGTCATGTTCTCGCCGGCCACAGGATTGCCGAAGCCGTCGTTGAAATGCACGGCGAGCGGTCTGAGGTCGAGCTTGGTCGTGAGGTATAGAAGGTAGCTGCTGTCACGGCCTCCGCTGACGCCGACGACGCAGTCGAACTCACGGCCCGCACCCTTCCTCTTGATGCGCTCGATGAGCTCCGCCCTGCGAGCTTCGCCCGCGAGGGTAAGGGGATACAACGCATCCATCTCGTCATGGAGCTTGCAGTAGGCACAGATTCCGCTCGCGTCGAAATTGGCACCCGGCACCGATTCGTCCACGATGCAGCGGCGGCAGACCATTCCGCGTCCGGCCTCCATGCGTTCGTCCGAAGGCCTAGCCGTAGCTGAAGGCATGTCGCTTTTTCTTGAGCATGTCCCCAATCAAGGTACCCGTCTCGTGCTCGGGGGGGATGTCGAACTCGACCACGCTCAACGTGCCGGCGAACTCGTTGTACTTCCCGCGATGGAGTATGCCGCTTGCCGCTACCACCAGGGAGCAGCCGACCATCTTCTTGCCCTCGTAGGGTCCCCCCACGATTACCCCCACGGAGGTCACGCTGGCGATGACCACGTTATAGAGCGAAGCGATCGTCTGATAGGGCTTGAGCCACTTATCCCGGTATACCTCGTTGTCGCCGGTCACGGAATAATCCACCGTCCATGACGACGGCGACAGGATGACTTGCGCTCCCATTCGAGCCAGCGTGTGGCCCAGGTCCGGGCAATCCGCGTAGTTGTCCGCACAGATGTTGATTCCCACGTTTCCCCATGGGGTCTCCACGACCGAGATGCACTTCCCTACGGCGTAAAACGGCTGTTCCACGTCCAGCAAATTAATCTTGCGATATTTAAGCAGGAGCTTGCCGTCGGACGTCGAAAAAATTGCCGAGTTGTAGACTCGGTCGCCCGATTTCTCGGTCAAGCCCGCGCACAAGTACACCTTGTTCCGCGTTGCGGCTGCGATGAGCCTGTCGCTGCGCGGCCCGGGGATGGGCTCGGCTTCGGTCAACGCGCTCGGGTGGGTCCAGGCTAGGTCGAGGCATTCCGGCAGCAATACGACATCCGCACCGGCTTTGGCGCCTTGCTCGATCATCTGCTCGGCGCGAGACAGATTGCGTTCCGGCTCGCCCCCCTCGACGAGCATTTGCCCCATCGCCACTCGAATAGTTCGACGCTCTAAAGACACGATAGAAATCCTACTTGCGGATATCGGCGCCGACCTTCCGGCTGACGAAGTACAGCGGCCGCTGCGTGGACTCCACAAATATCCGGTGCAGGTATTCCGCGACCATTCCCACCATGATGAACAGCACGCCGAAGAAGAAGGTCATGGTGACCATGAGTCCGGTCCATCCGGGCAGCACGTCACTGAAAAAATAACTCCCGACCAAGTATACGGTCGCGATCAGGCTTGCGAAAAAAGTAAATACGCCGGTGAGGGTCATGAGCCGAGCTGGCATCGCCGAGAAACCGATGAGCGCGTCGTAACCAACTTTCCATAGCCGGGAAGCGTTCCAGCTCGACGATCCTGCGACGCGCTCGGTGCGGTCGTAGAACACCGAGTCCTGATCGAAGCCCGACCACGCGACCAGCGCGAACGTGATCCGGTTGTGTTCGCGAAATTTGCGAAAGCACTCGACTACAACGCGATCGAGCAGAAGGAAGCTGCCGGTCGCGAACTGGGATCCGGCAGGCAACGCGAAACGGCGCAACAAGAGCGTGAAGAGTGCGCTGATCCTGCTGCGCAGCCACGAATCAGTGCGGCTGCGGCGCACGCCCCACACCACCTGGGCACCACGCTTCCAGCGCACCACGAATTCAGGAACCACTTCCGGCGGGTCCTGAAGATCGCACGCCAGGGTCACGACCGCGTCGCCCTCGGCGTGGTCGATGCCGGCCGTCAGCGCAACGTGGGCGCCGAAATTCCGCGACAGCCGGATGGCGCGGAATCTCTCGTCCTTACGGCACAAGTCCTCCAGGACGTGCCAGCTGGCGTCGGTGCTGCCATCGTCGACGAAAAGCACCTCGTAGCGTGCGTCATGATCCTGCATGAGGACGCTGTTTATCCTTTCGACATAGCGCGGCAGCGCCTCCTGCTCGTTGTAGACAGGGGTGACGACGATGATCTTTGGCGTGGTCAGACGAAGGTTCCTATCTGCAGTTCCGTTTCGCGTATCACCTGCCGACATGGACGCTATATTGGCATTGTAGGATATGAGAGCGCGGTCGCCCATGGCGCTGAGGCGTCAGTACCCCCATGCATGAACGTCGACACCGGATGCTTTCACGAAGTCCTCGACCCAGGGCCGCATCTGCTGCCGCAGCTCGAGCAGCTCGTGCGCAGACAGGGGGATCTCCAGCTCGTCAGTTGGGTTAATCACGCCGACCTGCGACATGGACTGCGGCCTGGGTCCGAGTCCGCAGAATTCCTGGAGTGATTGGTAAAGCTCAGCCGGGCGCAGCGCGATATCCTCGTACAGCAGGAACAGTACATTCGAACGACCGAAAGCTTCGAGATACCTGCGGGCGAAGAGACCATAGCGACCACGCGCAAGGTAGTCGAAGGGGCGCGCGTATGCCTTTTCCGGGGGGAGGGGGCTGTTGCGGCTCCCTTCGAGCCGGATCGCCTCTTTGAACTCGAGCTTTTCGATCCCGTTCTTGCGAGACCAAAGATAGTTCGACCAAGCGCGCGCCAACGGCTCCCGGACGATGAAGACGAACTTGCAGGCCGGCACGGCATGGCGCAGGCGTTCGAGGGAATCCTCGTTCTCGAGGTAGTAGCTCGTTTTTTCGACCAGGATCTGGCGAGGAGCCGCGGCGGCAAAGAGCGCGCGATAGCGAACCCGGTAGCCCTCTGGGCCACCGGGGGCCGGAGTCATGCAGACCTTGGGTTCCGGAATGAACGGCTTTGCTACAAAGGCATCAGGGTGGCGGTCCAGCACGTGGCACAGGTAAGTCGTGCCGCTTCGCGGAGCGCCGCCGATAATGATGTCGGGTAGCCTGCGGGCCATCGCTATCCAGACAGGGTCGCCCAGGGACACCAGCGCATGGGATTGCGCTCCGAGACGTCGTCCCTGACCAGCACCTGCTCGACCTCCCCGAAGATCATTGCGTGGGTACCTAGCAGCTTCTCCCCCACTACGCGGCATTCGAAGGTGACGGGAAGGTCGAGCAGGACCGGATTTGCTCCAAGCACCGCCGCGTCGAGCCCGCATTGAGCGAGCTTGTTCGGATCGGTATTCAGCGAAACGTTCCCCGTGAAGGTGATGAATTCGACAATGTCATCGCTGATGTACGGCACGCCGCAGGCGAACCTGCCTGATTCGCGAATCACGTCCAGCGTCGCGCGCGGTGCATAGCGCTCGTTGATCGGGTTGTAGGAAATGCATGGCGCGATGACCATCGGATGGCGGCTTACGACCATCGTTGAGCCGCACGGCATCACCGCGCTGCGGCCGTTTGCCGTCCGCGACGTAATCACGCCGACCGACGAGGGAAAAAAGCACGGCCAGCGCGCTCGCTCGTTGTCCACTTCCACTTGCCTCGCGGGATCAGGCGGGAGTTCCCTGATCGCCATGCCATGGGCCCGCGTTGTAGGCTCGAACGCGACAGTTGAAGGCGCCGGGAACCGATAGTGCGTCGTATACAGCTTCTGGAATTTCAGCCGATCGAGCTCCGCCTTCCGTACCGCGCGAGCCTCCTCGATGTGTTCCGGTTTATGGTGGGCCTGCCAGGCCGGCAGACTTCGCCAGAGAATCGCTTCACGGCCGTCGGCGATGTCTTCGCGCAACTGAATCGCATTAATCTGTATGAAGAAGACCCGATGGCTGCCGATCTTGGTAGAAGCTTCCCCGGCCAAGAGCTTGCCTTCGTAGACGAGGTAGGCGTCCTTGAAAACCGGCGCCGAATTGCTGAACGCGCGCCGCGTCGGCAGGCCGGTTTCGGAGATGCGCGCATGAGCATCCGAATCCGGGAGGCGGGCGATCGTGCCCAGGACCGCATCCAGGGCGACCCCGGGCCCGAGGAACTGAATCGCCGCCGCCTTGCCGCTTGCGAGCGTATCGACGAACTTCGAGCGGGAATAATGGCGGCCCGACAAGTCTTCCAGACACAGGCTGAGCGCCATGATGTACGGGAAGCGATTGACGATGGAAGGACCGACAACGCGCTCCATCGCCACCGCCTCGCCGTCTGCGGTCGTCACAATGCAGATCGGGGACGGATAAAGCGCGGGCCAGCGGCTGTCCCTCGCCAGTTCGTCGGCGGACTCCGGAAGTGAGCGCGCGAGCAGTCTCGTGCCCTCGAGCCGATGCCATGCCGGCGCTGCCAGCGATCCTGGCCGCGGCCATACGTATTCGTAAGGCGCGAGGGGCGTCGGAAGCATTTAGCGTCCGAAAAAATCGCGCACGGATTCGACTACCCAGTCGGCCTGCCCGTCGGTCATGCCGGTATAGATCGGCAGGCTGAGCCCCTCGGAGGCATAGCGGTCGGCATTCGGATAGGCGTCGGGGGCAAATTCCAGGTACTGAAGGCACGGTTGGCGGTGCAGGGGCACCGGATAGTGCAGTCCCGTCTGGACGCCATGCTTCTCCAGATGGGCGCGGAGTGCGTCGCGCCGGGCAGTGCGTACGACGAACAGGTGGTAGACATGGTCGCCGACGACCGGATGCGGCAGTCCCAGCGGCAAGCCGGCGAGGCCCTCCAGTAGGCGCCGCGCTAGGCGCTGGCGCTCCTTCGTCCAGGCTTCCAGCCTACGCAGCTTGTGCGAGAGAACCAAGCCCTGAACGCCTTCCATGCGGTAGTTGTAGCCGATTTCTGCGTGGATGTAGCGCTCGTACTGGCCATGGTTGCGCAGGGACTTCGTGCGTTGCGCCAGTGCCGCGTCATTGGTCGTGATGGCGCCCGCTTCCCCTGCGGCTCCGAGTTTCTTTCCCGGGTAGAAGCTAAAGCAACCCGCAAGCCCGATGGAGCCCACCGGCCGGCCGCGAAACTTCGCTCCGTGCGCCTGGCAGGCATCCTCGATCACGGTCAGGCCGTGCGCGCCCGCGAGGGCCATGACCGCGTCCATGTCTGCCGGCTGTCCGTAAAGGTGTACCGGTATCACTGCACGCGTGTCGGCACGCAGGCGGTGGCTTGCGTCGGCGCAGTCGATGTTCCCGGTCTCCGGGTCGACGTCGCACAGCAGCGGCGTGGCACCGGCGTACAAAACACCCCAGGCAGTCGCGATGAAGGTATGCGCGGGGACGATGACGCTGTCGCCCTTCCCTATGCCGGCCGCAAGCAACGCGAGATGCAGCGCCGACGTCCCGGAATTCAGACCCACGGCCTGGCTCACGCCCGCGTAGGAAGCAAACTCGCGCTCGAACGCGTCCACCGCATAACCGAGGGAGAACGCGCTCTTCTCGAACAATGTCTCGAGCTCGGGCATCAGGCCGGCGCGGATTTCCCGCCATTGGAGAGAAAGGTCGTTGAAAGGAACTTTCATCGCCGCCGGCCGCTTCGCTGCTTGCGCGCCCGGCCCCTCGATCTCTTCATCGGCCGCGCCGGGTTTCCGGCGACCACCGATCCGGGCGCCACATCGCGCGTGACCACCGCGCCGGCGCCGACGACGGCACGGCGGCCGATGCGAAGGCCGCACAGGATCGTCGCATTGGAGCCGATCGATGCGCCGTTCTCGACGAACGTTTCCTCCAGCGACCATTCATTCGTGACCTGCTTGCCGTCCACGCTCGCCCGCGGTGCCCGGTCGTTGATGAACATGACCCCATGGCCGACGAACACGTCATCACCGATGTGAACGCCCTCGCAGATGAAGGTATGCGACGAGATCTTGCAGCGCTTGCCGATGCTCGCCCCGCGCTGGACCTCTACGAAGGTGCCGATCTTCGTCTCGTCGCCGATCTCGCAGCCATAGAGATTAACGAACGAGAAGTAGCGGACATTCGCGCCCAGAAGAACATCCATCAGGACGATCGTCCCCCTGCGCACGGTGGTGCGGGTGGCGCGGCGTACGGTCAGATCTTTCGCCAAAGGTACTCGTAGACGTCCGGCAGCGGCACGCGGACGATCAGGTCCTTCAAACCGGCCAATTTGACTGCCTGGGGCAGCCATCGCTGCCCGATGTTCTGTCCCAAGTGATCGGCGATCTTCAGCAGGTCCGAATGCGGCCAGTCTCGCCGCCGCTTCAGCAACTGGAAGCCTTCTCTGGTGACCAGTTCAATGAGGCCTTTCTTCGAAAAGACCTGGCTCGCCTGGACGACGAGGATGTTCCATTTCTTCCCGGTGAGCTTGTGCCACAGACCGTCGTGATAGTAAGTATTGAAGGCCCAGATACCTCCCGGCTTCAGGGCGCGGTGCAATTTCCGGATGGTGCCAACGGGATCACGGAGTATCGTCATCACTCCCCAGGAAGCGATCACGTCGAAATGCTCCGCTGGCAACTCAATTCGCTCCACAGACGCGCCGCGCACCGGTACTTTCCATCGTTCGGTCGCGTACTTTGCCATCGGCGCCGAGATTTCCACCCCCTGCACATCGTAGCCCGCTTCCTTGGCCTCAATGAGAAAGAATCCTGCGGCGCTCGCGACCTCGAGCATCTTGCCGGAAGGCTTGTACTGGGCGATGCGCGAGATCCGTCCTCGCGCGGTCTTTCGGAGATATTTCTCGCCACCGATGAAGTCAAAATAGTCGATGTTGTCGCCGCCCGGATTTCCGCCTTGAAAGAAATCCTTCGATCCGAAAAGCTGTGGAAGAGACGGCTCGGCTACGGGGTTGCGCGCGTAAATCGTGTCACAGGATCTGCACAGCCAGAAATGCATCTTGTAGCCGGCGACCATCTTTCGATACAGCGGCTTTCCATCCGCGGACCTGCAGACCGGACAGTCTCGTTCGGTAAATCGCAGCTCGCCGAGTGAAACCCAATCGGGCTGCAGGTCATGCGGCATCTCCTGGTTCTCCTGCTCTATGGACTTAACCTTGACGTCGCCGGCCGGGCGCTTTGCGGGAAATAGTCACTTGCTTTCCCCGCGCCGTGCGCGGTCCCTTGCCTCGCCGACGCGAAGCCGAAGCGCATCGCGCAGATCAGCGCCCCGGCAATCGCCGGCGAGGACAGGACCATAGCGAAAAACAAGGCGAGCGTCGAGCATTCCACTGAAGCTCACGCCCAGCTGCATCAAGTTCGCTCGAAAGAGGTTCGCCTGATCCGGCGTGGAGATCGTCCAGCAGCGGCTGTATTGAATGGGAAGGACAAGCATCGAGCGCCCGGCGCTCACGGCCCGCAACGCAAAGCCGTCCGGCTCGTAGGAAAGCTGAACGTCCTGCGCCTCCACGTAGGATCCCTTGGAGCGGCTGTCGGTCACCACGGTGCGCCGAGCATCAAAGCCGCTGCTGTGCATCAGCGCGAGGCCTTCGCGGAAGTCCTCCACGTACTGAACGACGGTAGGCGAATAGTTTCCGAGATTTGCATCCTCCAACTCGACGAGGCGCAAGTTCTTCTGGCCGGGAATCTTCATTTCGAGAACCGTCTTGCCGATCCCCTTATCGATGTCGGTGATCAGGAATCGCGCGCCCCAGAGCTTCAGCATGCCGACGTCGGGGCGGGTGAGGACCAGCACCGAGCGCACCTGCTGGTCCTCCGGCCTGGCCAGGAACTCAGTCAGCAGCAGATAGTAGGGAGGGGTGATATAGACCGAATAGTGGAATAGCGTCGGAACGTCATAGCGCCACAAGCCGACCGTACGATGATCGTTCCCTACGGCCTTCCACATGTAGTAGTCGTAGGAATGAAGATCGATCCAAGTAGCGGAAGGCTTCTCGCCTGCCCCGGCAATCGTGGCGACGAGGCCGCGGAAGGGCTCGTGATGTCTGACTGCAAGCTCATGTCTCAGTCGGTCAGTGATGGGCGTGGGCCGAATCGGCGAAAATGAGCGGCCCGCGCAGGTCACTGGCCACTGATGCGCGGCGGCACTTGCGTTCACGGCGAGGAGGTAGCTGGGCGCTGCGCAAAGTGCGGCGTTGGCGATGATCCCGGCAATGCGGATTTGATCGCCTGAGTGCCTGGTTTGCCAGAGCCACTTTGCGGATTTTGCCAGTGTGTCTGCGCCGAAGAGGAGCGCGAGCGCCGCGAACAGCATCGAGAAGGGCTGGAGCATGAGCTCGAAATAAAGCGGCGCCGGCCCGATGCGAGAAAGCGGGACGTACACGACTAGGGTGTAGGCAGCGACATGGAAGAGCGCAGTCGAGACGAGATAAACCAAGGCGAACCGACGCAGCTTGGGTCCGCCGCAGCAAGCGGCGCCGAGCGCGCCGATCACGCCCAACCCCAGGAGGATCCTGGCAGCCCAACCGGCATGGTAGATGTTCGAGGCGTAGTGAAGGCCTTCCACCCCGCCTGGGCGGAGCTCGAGCTCGTGCGGAAAGAACGCATAGACGCCGTAGCTGTTCAGTCCGTACGCGTAGGTCACCATGCCGAGCGCCGCCGGGACGGCAATCATGAGCAGTCCGGCAAGTACGCGGGGAATGTTCCCCCGCCAATTCTCAGCAGCAAGCAGCGAGCCGGCGCCGTAGAACGCGATCGGTACCACCATCAGTACGAGGTATGGAACCAGCGAAAGGAAGGCGAGCGACAGGCAGGCCACGGGCGCGAGCATGAGACCGACCGTTGCCGATCGCCCGCGTCCATCCAGCGCCCACAGCGCTGCGACGATTAAAAGTACGAGGGACGCGACCTGGGCAAAATGGGGATTCAGACTGTAGATCGCATATAGGATAGGTCCGTCACCGGGCCGCACCGGCAGTGCAAGAAGCGGAACGAGGCTTCCGCCAAAGAATGCCACTCCGCGCGTCATGCCCGCGGCGCGACCTACCGCGTACGTGCAGAACATCATCAAAGCGGCGTAAATGAAGTACGCCATCGGCGCACTGGCGTTCCCGCCGGTGAAGGGCAGTGACAGCAAGTTCGGTAGCAGGTACTCGCGAAAGGAAGGGTAATAGGCATCGAAGCTTCCTTGGAACGGGTCGGCTCCGACTTGGGCGAACGGGATGCGGAACGCAGCCTGCGCGTCCATCATCGTCACCCACTGCGCGCCATCTACGCCGATCAGTAGGCAGCTTGAATTGTTGTGGAAGCTCACGAGCAACAACGAGAGGAAGGCGGCGACGAAAAATGCGGAGGCCGACCTTGAGACCTCGCCGACGAAGGGCAAAGACTGGCCGAAAGCGGTCAGTGTCCCGCCTAACTTCAAGATTTCTTTACGCAACAAAGCGCCAGGTGATAGTGAGACATCGCGTGGAATCCGGTGTGCACGACTTCATCGTTCATTGAGAACATGAAAACGCAATGGAAGTAGTCCTGCATTAGGCGCTTGAGGTCGTTCTGGTCTTTGCAGTTAACGTGGCCGACTTTGCTTTGCACGGATGCATAGGTCTGTGACCGAAGGGACGGCATGCCGATGATGAGGACGCCGTGGGAGGTGAGTGGAGCAACAAGGTTGTCGAGGAAACGCCGCTCCTTGCTCTTCGGAATGTGTTCCAGCACGTCCAGGCTGTAAATACCGTCGAAGCTCCCCGGCACCGGGCCTTCGAGGAGATCGTGCTGAAAACATTCGATCGGCCAGCGTTCGTTCAGGCGCGAATTCGCATCGTCGACAAACCGCCGGTCGAAATCCACGGCCGTCAGGCGCTTGACGGACTGGCGCACCACCCTGCTCACGAAGGCGTCCCCGCATCCGGCCTCTAGGACGTTCTCGCAGCCAGCGAGCATCTTGCCGACGAACTTGTACCGGGCGAAGGTAAAAGCGAGCCGCTTCGGATCGTCGCGATAAGCCCAGGTCGTCATGAGGCCGAGCCGCTCCGCGCCTTGGCTCAGCACGCCATCTATCGCCTTCTGGTACTGTTTCTCGCCCTTCGCGACCTTCGCTGATTTCTTCTTGCTCACAATGCGTCCCGTCGTTGATGTTCTCGAGATGTGCGAGTCTCCCGGCCAGCGCTCGATCGCCGTAGGCGCCATTATCCGGTATTCGAATTTGCAAAACAAAAGGCCCTCGCAGGCCGCGGCCTCCAGAGCCGTGCTCGGGCTAGCGTGATACTATCTCCGCTCGGGGCGTAACGTAGAAGCACAAGCGATGGTCCGCCCGCCCTTCGACCAACCGGTTCGGTTGGCATCTAGGAAGCCGCAGCAATACGTATAGCGGATGTCTGATCGAGGTAGGTTTCTTGTCTTGGGAGCTTCCGGCCTGCTTGGCCGGCACGTGAGCGCCTTGCTGGACCCTAAGCGGGCCGTCGCGACATACCGATCCCATACCGTCGACGGCGGAGTTTTCTTCGATGCTTCATCCATGCGCTTGTGTGACACGTTGTTGCGCGGCGCGCACGACTTTCTCGCCGCGTTCGTGCTGTATGGCATTACCAAGCTCGACGACTGCGCGCGCGATCCGGCGGGTACTTCGCTGGTTAATGTAGCCAGCATCGAGAAGGTAGTCGACGATCTCATCGACGCAGGAGTAAAGCCAATATTCGCGTCGAGCGACGCTGTCTTTGACGGGTCCGAAGGTATGAGGAACGAGTCCGACCCGACGCAACCGATTCTCACCTACGGGAAGCAGAAACTGGATGTAGAGCATCACTTGCGGGCGAGCAAGGGCCCCTGGGTCATCGCCCGCTTGTCGAAGCTCGTGAGTTCTGCTCCTGAACCGAGGAACCTGCTGAATGAGTGGGCCGACCAACTGGACCGAAACGAGACGATTCGCTGCGCGAGCGACCTGATCTTTTCGCCGGCCGACGTGAACGACGCGGCGCACGCTCTGATTCGGATGGTGGAAGATTCATTCTCTGGCATCTTCCATGTCTGCGGGCCGCAAGCGATAAGCCGGCTCGACCTCTTGAACCTACTCATTGAGAAGATAAGGGAGAGAAGGGATATTCATCCCCGAGTCTCGCCCTGCAGCATGCGCGACATCGATTTCTACGAGAGTCGTCCGCTTGATGTGTCCATGCAGCCAGCAAAACTTTATTCAGCGCTTGGCATGGCTTTCCGGAGCATGGACGCCGTCTGCTCCGAATTCGCGGCCAACCGCTACGGGAGTGTTTCGGGAAGCTCGCTGGACAAACAGGCGCACGGGACTTGAAGCCCTTGATAGCATTCGCCGATGCGCGCTGACTACAAGCTGTCCCTCCTGGATATCTGGCAAGGGATACTTAATTGGCCGATGTGGAGTCGCTTGGCCTGGAGCGACGTCAAGGGGCGCTACCGGAGAACGGTCCTCGGTCCGTTCTGGGCAACTTTGAGCCTCGGCGTCGTGATCTTCGCGATGAGCGTCGTCATGGCTCGCCTGTTCAATGCCGAGTTGAAGCAGTTCCTGCCCTATCTCACTTCCGGCATGGTGACATGGACGCTGATCTCCGCACTTATCAACGAGGGGGCTTCCGTGTTCATCGCTGCGGAGGCGCTTATCAAGTCGCTTCGCTTTCCGCTGACGACATTGATTTGTTCGCTGGTATGGCGAAATATCATCATTTTTTTCCAC
The DNA here is from genome assembly GCA_964396485.1 of uncultured Alcaligenaceae bacterium. Classification (GTDB taxonomy): domain Bacteria; phylum Pseudomonadota; class Gammaproteobacteria; order Burkholderiales; family JACQAP01; genus JACQAP01. Next base: position 16,641 of record CAYNFN010000413.1, on the reverse strand, counting down.
AACATCGTGATCTACGCGCTCGTCATGGTGTTCATGAGCATTCCATTGACCTGGTCGACCTTGCTGCTGCTTCCCGGACTGATGTTGGTTGCCGTCAATGCAATGTGGGTGGCGATTCTGCTGGGCATCTTCGGTGCGCGGTTCAGGGACGTTCCGCCCGTCGTAACGGCGGTTTTGCAGATCGTTCTCTTTGTCACCCCGATCTTCTGGAACGCGGATCAAATCAAGGGGAAAGTCGGGTTCCTGCTCACTGATCTGAATGTGTTCTATCACTTTGTTCAGATCATCCGCAGTCCGCTCCTGGGCCAATCACCTCCCAATGCAAGCGTGCTCGTGGCAATAGGCGTGGGTGTGTTGGGGTGGTCAATCACGCTGGCGATGTTTTCCAGATATCGCCGGCGAATAGCCTACTGGTTGTAGCGATATGGCATCCATACGCCTGGAAAACGTCACGGTCGACTTTCCGATCTACGAGAGCATTCGCAGCTTCAAGAGGGATTTGCTGCAAAAGGCAGGCGGGCTGATCAAGCATGACCAGAAGCACAGCCGCAGGGTGACGGTGCGCTCCCTGGACGACATATCGTTCAGCGTCGAGCATGGCGACCGCATAGGTTTGATCGGGCACAACGGCGCTGGCAAATCCACGCTGCTGCGGGTGCTTGCGGGGGTCTACGAGCCAGTCGCAGGCCGGCTGATCATGGAAGGCCGCGTCTCCCCGCTATTAAATACGAGCCCCGGCATGGTGGCTGACGACACCGGCTATGAGAACATTTTCACCTGCGGACTGTTCCTCGGCATGTCGATCCGCGAGATCGAAGCCAAGGTGGGCGATATCGCGGCATTTACCGAGCTGGGCGAATACCTCGAACTCCCCGTGCGCACCTACTCGAGCGGGATGCTGGTTCGCCTGGGATTCGCCATCGCGACCGCCATCGATCCCGAGATCCTTCTCCTTGACGAAGGCCTCGGCGCCGGCGATGCACGTTTTGCTGAAAGAGCGAACAGGAGAATCGACGCCCTGATACAGCGGACGAGCATTCTGGTCCTCGCGTCTCATGCCGACTCTCTCATCCGCATCATGTGCAACAAGGCCGTGCTCATGGACCAGGGAAAGGCCTTGAAGATCGGCGAAGTCGAAGAGGTATTGGCGGCCTACCACGAGCTGACGCAAACCAAGTCAAGCGCATGATGTAGTTGCAGATCATTCCTGGACACGGCTGCTATACTTTTTTCCATACTGAGGGGACATGCGCGATTCGAAGGAACTCTGGCTTAAACTGCACGGTGATCTTCCGAGGTATGACGTTCGTCTGGGAACCGCCACGGCCCAGAGCTACGTTCATGACCCCAAGCATCTGGTATTTCACGCTGCGCGCTACAAGTTCGTTTCGAAGATGGTCGAAGGCCGCAAGTCTGCCTTGGAGATCGGCTGCGGAGACGGCTTCGGCGCGCCCATCGTGGCGCAGGGGGTGGACAAGCTTGTTTGTACCGACATAGATGCCGAAACAATTGCGGACAACATCGGGCGGCAGGCATCTGCTTTCCCAAATATCACCTACCGCTATCATGATTTTAGGTCGGCACCGTTCGACGAGCGTGTGAGCGCGATCTACTTGATAGACGTTCTGGAGCACATCTTTGCGGAAGAAGAGCGCGCGCTGCTCGAGCATATGGTCGCCAGCATCGAAACCGACGGCATCGTCATCATCGGGACGCCGAACATGACCGCGGAGGTCTACGCGTCGCCGCACTCGAAGACTGGGCACGTCAATCTCAAGGATCACAAGACGTTGCGGGCGCTCTGCAGCGAATACTTCAGGAACGTGTTCCTGTTCTCGATGAATGACGAAGTGCTGCACACCGGGTTCGCGCCCATGGGGCATTACCTCTGGGCGTTGTGCGTTAGTCCGCGGCAGAGTTGACTCGGTGTTGGCGCCTTGCGCGTGAGATCAAGTCCGTATTACCTGATGGTCACGTTCTGGGGTGATCGCTTCAGGGAATACTTCTATTCGCTATGCCTGAGCTCGCTATTGTCGCCGAACAATCTGCCCGCGCTGCGTGGGCTCCCAGGATGCAAGTTTCTCATCTCCACTACACAGGATGACTGGTCCAGGCTCGAAGGACGTCCGTTGTTCGAGCGCATGAGGGAATACGTCGAGCCGGTATTCATCGATATCGGCTATCCGGGGAAGGAGGATCTTCCGATCCTGCACATGTCGAAGGGACATCGCCTAGCCGCGAGCCGGGCAGTCGAGGACGGGGTCTGGGCCGGCTTCTTCGCGCCCGATCTCCTTGTCTCGGACGGGACGGTGGCCTTCGTGATCGACAAGGCGCGCAGCGGGAAGAAGGTCGTGCTGGCCGCGGCGCTTCGTTACGCAATGGAGCCGGTAGTAAGCTCGCTCGGCCGGCTGAACCTCTTGCGGCCTGACCAGCCGATGCAGCTAGACCCACGGCTGCTCGCTGGGCTGGCGTGCGAATCCCTGCATTCGGAGATCCGCCGATATGAATTCGAGGCGCCTTCCTTCGGCGACTACCCCATCTGGTCGTACTGGCGCGTCCCGGGTGGCAGTGCAATGGTCGTGCACACGGTAAGCTGGGCGTTGTTGCTCGCAGATTTTGCTGATACTCACGGCTACTCGGACAGCATTCTGGAAACAGACACGATAGACGGTCAGTATGTCTATAGGAACTTCTACCGGGGAAACGACCGACGGCAACTCTATCTTTCGAGCGATTCGGACGAAGCACTGTTCATATCTCTGACTCCGGAATCGGAGCTCACCTTCTACCCGATGCAGTACCGCCGCATCAATCGCACCCCTGGCGGCTTGAGCCAGCGGCTAGTCGATATCCGGCGATTTCTCACCGGACCCGACGTCGACGATTTCAGGCGGTTGGCCTACACCATACCCGTACACATTCATGGCGATGAGCTGGTGGAGGCCTCGACCTCCACCGCTAAGCGGTCCGCCTCTGTAGTCGCGCGCGCCCTACGGATGGGAGCCGGGGAGCGGTTCCGGCACTATGCCGCCATTGCCCTGTCCCAAGTGATGCTCCAGATCCGATATGGCGACCGCAAGCTCGTTGCGAAACTCATCGCAAGGCTCATCGCGAAACTCAGAGCCACCTATCGCCGCGGCGAGGCCTATCTCCTGCGCATGGGATTCGGATGGATGATCGGTCCGTTGCTTGGCCGGGCGAAGCGCGAAACGCTGGAGCGACTGGTCAGGATGGTTCCCAGACGCTATGTCAAGCAGGTGCTGAGACGAATACATGCGTTTCAAACTCGGCAGACAACGGTGGAGAGCGAGACGCGATACGTCAAAGGCAAAGCCCTACGATGACACCGCCCCAAAAGATAAGAATGACGACAGAACCGCGGATGCCGTGGCTGGAACGGATCTCGCACGGTATTTCAACCGGCGACTTACGCGCATCGCTGCGCGAACGTTATGCCTTTCTGCACCATGGTCTTCCAACCAGCCTCGCGATTCTGGGCGCGGGCGCCGAGGGCAGGAGGCTGGCGTCCATCTGCGCCGCGCAGGGCATTGCCATTGCCGGTGTCTACGACAACGACGCGACCAAGCGCGGCATCAGGGTCGGCGAGCATCAGGTCGTCCCCTCGGACGCGATTGGCTCGCTCGAGCGCTCGGTTCCCGTGGTGATCGCCTCTCACAGGGTCCTCGGCGCAACCGAGTCATTGCGAGCCATGGGGTTCCAAGTCGCGCCCTTCGCGCTGCTGCAGGTGCTGGACCCCAACGTGTTTCCTTCGCATATGTTTCATGATGACCTGCTCGGTGACGTATGCGCCAACCGGTCGCGCTACCTTGAGCTCGCCGGTACGCTGCAAGACGAACAATCCGTAAAGGTGCTAGACCGCCTCTTGGGGTACCGGTTAACAATGGATGCTGCAGTGCTTGCCGACGTCATCGATTGGGACCTGTACGGTTTCTCCGGACTTCTCCAGTTCCGGGACAACGAGGTGTACGTGGATGGCGGAGCCTACGACGGCGATTCCGTCCGCATGTTCGTCGAGCGGGTGAATGGCAGCTACGAACGCGTTCTGGCATTCGAACCGGATCCGCGCACGTTTTCGCGATTGTCGCTGAACCTTCAGGCTGTGCCCAGAGTGGAGCTTTTTAATTGTGGACTCCATCGCGCCAAGGCCGCGCTGGGGTTCACGGAAGACGGCTCCAGGGGCGCCGTCATTTCCACGGCTGCGAAATCCAAGATCACCGTGGTTGGCCTCGATGAAGTACTGGCGGGAGAGCGCGCGAGCTTCATCAAGATGAATATCGAGGGCGCCGAGCGCGAAGCATTGGCAGGGGCCGCAAAAACAATCGCTTCGTGGTGCCCTAAGCTCGCAATCTCCCTGTACCACCGTCCCAGCGATCTCTGGGAAATCCCCCGTCTCGTAAGAGAACTCGGCGCTGACTATCGCCTGTACTTACGCCAGCACGACGGCGGAATCATCGAAACCGTTCTTTATGCCTTCGCGTAGCCGCGGCCGACTGTGTTCTTTGCAGCCGCCGTCCAGATCCGACGGGCGTCGTTGGAGAGGTTGAAGTCGGGCTGCTCAATCAGGCGCGTGAAAACCTCTGCCAGCAGATCGCTTGCCTTCACCAGGGTCCAGGGGACTCTTGATACCGTTCCCGACCGGATTCGGGATTTCGCGGCAAGCAGCGGCGCGAACTTGGGAAAGTTCCGGTTGAGCCGCGAGTGCCTGCGCAGGTGAAACTCGATCCGACGTCCTTCTCGGTCGCGCAGCTCGTATCTTTCCGCGTCCTCTGCCAGCTTGACGTAAATATGCGGCGCTATCACTTCCTCCGGATGGTGGATCGCCGTGCAGCTCTCCAGCCCGACACCGATCATGAGAATATAGGCTGGATAGTCCCGCATCAGTCCATACGGGCTCGTTGCGGGGACCGGCGTGTTGCCGAAATGGTGGGTTGATAGCAGCGCCTGCGCCAGCGGCCCGACTCCCGCAACCGAATGCGTCGGATGTAGGCTGCGTGCGGTAGCGTAGCGCGTCCTGAATATCTCGCTCAAGATACCGGTATGCGAGGGTGTGGTGAGCTCGTCCCAGACCGGATTCTCCGGCGTTACCGTGCGCCACGTCATGGCGGGCATCATCAAGGTGCCGTGTTCCAGATATTCGAGCAGGGCTTCGATCATGGCTTCAGCGCGGTAGCCTTCGCGGCTTAGGCACCTGATTGCGCTGTGCACGACGAGCACCGCATCGCGGGGTACCGCGTAGCTCTTCAGGATGCACCGGATCGCTTCACGTTCCGGCTCTCGCGGCCTGGCTCGCGTGCCCTTTTTCCGGGCTAATACACGACTGGCGAGGCGTGGCGATCGAGCCAAAAGCCGCGTCACAGTGATCGAATGGGCACTACGATCGGTCGCGGCCTAGCTGCCGCAAGGGCCCGGTCTACCTTGACGAGTGTCGCCACCGTGTCCAGCGCTTCCTCCTCCGTGTAGTTCTCATTGACGTACAGGCAGAAGCTCCGGTCGCGGCTGTTCACCGCCTCGGGCGTGTCGAAATCGTCCGCCAGGTGTGGTTTGACCCATGGCCATTGCGACACGACATATCGATAGTGCGGGTTGAGGCCGATACCTTCCTTCAGCACAGCCTCCGCAATGGCGATTTTCGGCCGCTTTGCGCGCGCCGGGTCTATGAAAACCGGTACGACGAATGGCGAGTCCGTGGGACGCCACGGCAGAAGGGAAAACATCGTGTCCATCTCGGACATGAGCGACGCGAGCTCAGAAACGAACGCAAGCCGGCGAACGATCGTGTCCTTCAGGCGCCGGAGGGAAGCAAGCCCCATCGCGCAAGAAAGTTCGTCGTTGTTCCAATTGAGCGCAGGAAAGAGAAAGGTCTCAGGGTTCCGGTCGTCGAAGTCGGTCTGCCAGCGCGGTTTGCCGCGATCAGCGTGCGCGAGAGCGTTACGGAAGATCGCGAGATCGCGCGAATAGACCATTCCGCCGGATCCTCCGGACATGTGTATCTTGCGATACATGGTCGAGAACGCCGCAATGTCCCCGAAAGTGCCGACCGGACGCCCGAAAATCTGTGCGCCGTGCGCCTGGCTGCAATCTTCGATCACACGGAGGCCTCGCGGACGCACCGCGGCGACGATGCGATCGACGTCGGTAGACCGGCCGCCAGCATGGACCACTAGCACGGCTGACACCGCCGGCGTAAGTCGCGCGATGACCTGCTCGGATCCCATGTTGTAGTCGCCGGGGCGGGTATCGGCCAGACGAGGCCGCAGTCCGTTCAGGATGATCGAACTGATCGTGCCGGGGTCCGTGATTGGCGATACGATCACTTCGCTGCCCTTGGGCAGGTCGAGCGCGGCGATGGCGATGTAGAGCGCTGCGGTACCAGTGGCGACGGAGTCGGCATAACCGCCGCCCATCATGGCGACGAACTCGTCCGTATAAAGTTTCTCAAAGGGGCCTTGATAGCCCGGATCCACGTCCTTGTTGCGGTAGTACCGGACTGCCTCCTCGAGCATGCCGATCTCCGCGGCTCCCAGCGCGAAGCGCGGCGGCATGGGCCGGCTACGAACCGGCTGCCCCCCATCAATGGCTAGCTTTTCGTCCACGATGCGAGATTCAATTGCAGAAGTGTTCTCGTCGCGCATACGCACCCTTAAGCGAGTCTATTCACGGCACGTGGATAATAGCGGGACCGTCCAATAAGGTCATTCGGTAATACCGGTACGGTTGGTGGACACCGGTAGGTATAATAATAATTCTAGCTGCATATTGAGTACGCAACTTCCATGACGGTATCAATGCGCGACTGGTCAAAAGCCGATTGGGTAGATCCGAAGTATGGCTGGGTACCTAGGCCAGTTCCGGATCTCCCCCCGCGGCTGCTGCTCGACCTCGCGACCAAATGCAACCTGCGCTGCCCGATGTGCCCGGTCTGGGGGACGGGAGACGAAGATGCCATCGACTCGGTAAAGGGCGTTATGGACCTCGAGTCCTCGCGCAGGTTGCTGGATGAGTTTATGGCCGCGAAACCGCTGATTCAGCCGAATATGTACGGCGAGCCGTTGCTTGCGCCCAAGCTTCGTGAGCGCATCGCCGACATGAAATCGCGTGGCATATCGATCGCAATGAATACCAACGGCCTCACCTTGCGCGACGACCTGGCGCGCTATTTTGTCGAGCAGGAGGTCGATTCGGTAATGATCAGCATCGACGCTGTGTCGCCGGAGACCTTACGGAAGATCCGAGGCATTGACAAGCTTGCGAAAATCGAAGCGGCGGTATTCCGTCTGCTGCGCGCACGAGGCGAGGCCGACAAGCCCAGGGTAGGCGTGTCGTTCACCATCCAGGACGACAATCGTCATGAAGTAGACGATTTCGTCAAACGCTGGGTGGGGGTAGTGGATGTGGTGCGGATGGGCCTGGTATTCAAAGATGGCACCTTCCCGGGCATGAATACGCCGTCGGTGCGCCGGCCATGCCCGGCGATCTATAACACGATGCCGGTGCACAACGACGGTACCGTGACCGTGTGCTGTCTCGACGGTTTCAAGCAGACCAATCTCGGCAACGTATTCAAGGAGGGTGCCGCAGCAGTCTGGCAGGGGGAACAGTTCGCGAAGGTGCGCTACTACCACGAGACGGCCCAGTGGGACAAAGTTCCGTTCTGCACTGGATGCAACGGCTGGGCCCAGCACGAATTCGAAGAAGAAGTGCGCGACGATCTGCTGATTCGGCGCTCGCCGGAGTTCACCTACTACAACACGATCGGGCGCTTGCACAATTGGAAGGGTCGGCTGCTGGGAGGGCACCCCGCGCCGCCCAGCGGACTGGTCGAGCAGAGCCCCGAAGTCATGACCTAGGCCGCCGCGGCGCGGTCGAAGAATCGTGGAACAGACGCCACCGGCCGGCCCGCGGGGCCGTCCACCGCTGCCCGTGCCCGATGAGGCCTTCCTGGAGAAGGCCGCCGCCTTGCGGCCCATTTACTTCGCGGTTGTGGTCTGGGGCGAGCATTTCACGAATTTTCTGCTCCAGTTCTGCATTCCCGCGCTGCTCTCGCCAAATAACATCCCCGCCCTGCGTAACCGGGGCAACCGGTTCCTGATCGCGACCACGGACGAGGACTGGAAGCGAATCGAGGCCCATCCAATCGTCTCGCTCCTGAAGAAGTATGTCGAGCCGATTTTTATTCGCATCCCGCTGCCCCCAGAGGGGGTGCCCATCCACCTTCATATGGGGATCGGCCACAAGCTTGCGACGCAGATGGCATTCGAGCAGCGCGCCTACGCTGTCGTGCTGACGCCTGATCTCATCGTCTCCGACGGGAGCATCGCGCTCGCTCAAAAGCACGCGCTGGAAGGCGTTCACCTGGTGCTCACGCCCGCCCTTCGATTTGGGGAGGAGCCGCTCTTCGAGCACCTGGCGCAGCTCGGCGTCGCCTCGATCGATTCCCGCCTCGGCGACGAGGGGCGGGCGCTCGTCGTGACCGGGAGGCAGCTCGCCTGGGCGGGAATCCGGAGCTTTCACAGCGAGACGCTCAGCTACGAGTGGGACGCCCCTTATTTTTCGGCCTTTCCCTCCGCCTGCTGGTGGCGCGTGCCCGGCGAAGACGGCGTCGTCATGCATTCCCTTTCATGGTTTCCCCTGATCGTGGACTACGAGGCGGTCGCGCAGCACGACAGCTCGGTGATGGACCATTGGACGATCGACGGCGACTACCTCCATCGGAATTTCGGCCTCGGCGGCAAGGTGTACGTGGTTCAGGATTCCGACGAGGTCATGCTCGTGAGCTGGGCTCCGCTTGCCGAGCGCGCCTATTCCCTCGCGCCCAATCCGCAATTCCAGCGGCGCTTCGTCGGCGAGTGGCTCAAGGGCCTGCGCTTCTACGAAGCGCTGTGCGATCCGAGTTTCGATCCCCTGAAGCGAAGCCTTTTCGCAAGGCCTGTCTACTGGCATGGCGGCGAGATCGATGAGCCGCGCTGGCGCGCCGTCGAGAGCAAGGCCGCGCGCATCCTGCAGAAATATGTCGGCAGCATGATCGGCGCCGCGGCGAGAGGGCAGGCACCGGGCAATGAGCGCACGGTTAGTGCGCGACGCGCGCTGCCGACAAGGAGGTTAAGGGCAGCACGGCTGATCCGCGCGCTCTCTCTGGTACCGCAGTTGTGCGGCTACTACTGGAATAACCGCGAGCGGGTGCTCGGGATCGCGAAGCAGGCGCTCAGCGGGGACGCGACCGCGAGGAAGCGAATCAAGCGCAGCATGCGGTACCTGGCCGGGGTGATCAAGGGGCAGGTCCCCGCTGACGACTAGCTAGCCTTGTACGGGGTTCGTGGCTTGACCACCGCCACGCTTCCCCACCGGTCCCCTATGTGAATGGGCGTCAACCCCACCGTCTCAAAGAATTCATCGACTGCCTTCTTTGCGCCGGGGAAACCGAAACAGCCGTAGTCATGGATAACCATGACTCCTCCAGGGAGCAGATTCGGCCAGCAGAGCTCCATCGCGCTCTTTATCGGCTGGTAGAGATCGAAGTCGATGTGAACGAAGCGCCATTTCTTGTCTTCGAGGCCCGCAAAGGTTTGCGGGAACCATCCTTTGACGAGCTTCAGGTTCTGCGGGGTCTTGCCGCTGCCGATGTAGTTGCCGACCATCTCCGGCGATGTCGGCGCGAAGTTCCCCACCTGCCACCGGCTATGGTAGATCGTCGCTTCGACCTTGAGGTCCGATTCGACGAATCCCTCGAAGGTGTCGAGGCAATAGAGGGTGCGCTTGGGATCCATCAGCTTCCAGATCACCTTCGCCATCAACCCTTGGTGCGTACCGAGCTCGATGTAGTCCCCGGGCCCGGTCCGGTTGGCGATATCCATCAGATACATGAATTGGAGGATGCGGATGGGATCCCACGGACGACCGTGGTTCTCTCGATATTCGTCCCAGATGCGGGCGAACAATTCCCTCTGGTCCGGCAGCGCTTCGAACAGGTGTGGAATGCTCTGCACGAGGCAATCATCGACCAGAAAGGGGTCGCGAGGCGCGTACTTGCGCGGAAGGCCCAGGCGGCGCTTTAGAGAGTTCTTGGCTCGTTGAAAAAAAGTGACTTGCAAAATCGGCCTCCTTTGAGTCTCACGCGGAATTGTACAAGCGCGGCGGCCTCGCGAGCGTTGACGGCCTCGCGAGTAAGCAGGGGACTATTAGAAATCTTCCCTTCACCCTTCCGAGTCAGAGCTTCCGCACCCTCACCAGCATCGTGCCGCAGTAGTCGGGCTGATCGCCCCTGTCTCCTCGGATGATCCAGCGGATATGGTTCAGCACGTTGCCGATGAGAAGGGCGAATCCGGCGAGGGCGAGGACGGGCGCCCAAGCCCATCCCAGGCGCAGGTAAAGCTGGCCCAGCCTTCGCACGCCAAGCCGGATTCGCCGCTGCAATCCAGCGTCAACGAACTCGACGCTCGCCTGGACTCGGCAAGTGTCGAACGTTCGGGCCAGCAAGCTCAAGAGTGGCTCCGCGAGAGACATAGGCATGAATTCGCTTCCGGGGTCGTGCACGACCAAGCGGAGCCATCCCTCGGGCCGTACCAGTGATAGAAGCGCAGATGGAAGTTTGTCGGAATCGCTTCCGACCTGCTGGGACCTCACGAGCACGAGCACATCGTCGTAGTGTCCCCGGTTTCCGGATCCATTCGCCATTTCAATGGTCTGCCGGAGCGTCAATCGGTCGATCTCTCCTCGTTGCGAAAACCGCCTCGCCGCGGCGGGCAGTTCGTCTGCGACTATCAGGACACGACCGTCCGGTCTTACATCATGCAGCACCTGATCAATCATCCGCTGGTCCAGCCAGCCGGCATGCCATATCTTTAATTCATCCTGCGTTCCACGAGCGACGTTCCGCGCTAGGCCGAATATCCTGCCCACCAAGTTTCGATTGACGGGTATATCGGCAACCGGATCCAGTTCCGGCGGGTTAGCACCTCCGCCACGCTGCCCGATCTCCTTCCTCCACAAAGGAAGCGAACCGACCCAGTACGGATGAAATGCGTGCGGTCTGGCAAGTGGCAACTGCTGTTCGATTCCCTGCACGGTTTTCCCGGCTTCGGTGACAAACGCTTCAATATCCGGCGGTACGTCTGCAGCATGAAAGATCAGATTTTCTTTGGCGTAGAGCCGATGCTCTCTCGTGGTCCATTCGGATACGTACCCCGCTACATCTGATATCCGATGGCTGCCTAGGCGGATGTGCACGGATTCGTGCCGGCGCGCTTGCGTTTCGAGCATGAAGAATTCGTCCGAGTCGGTGAGGAAAACCGGCTCGAGAGAGGGACACAATTCCGGTGCGAACCCGTAATCGCAATAAGTGTTCGCCCTCCGCACGATGCGCTCAGGACGGATGCACAGCATGAACATGAGATAGAAGCGGCCCAGAACCGTGTCCTTGTCCACGCGCCAATAGAGCTGGTTCTGGTACAAAGACCGAAACACGTTTTGATTGACCGTTTTCGCCACGATCGTCGGATGCACGTGCCGAAGCGCCAGTCCAACGAGCTCGCGCGGCGGAATGGCCAAGGTATGTCGGAAGGGATCCACTCTCGCTTCGAGGAGCGGCTCGATGTCCTCCGCAACAGCGCGGAAGCTGGGCGCCATCACGACCCTTCGGCCGTCGAGGATCCGGCGGAGGAGCGACCTGAGCGAGCCTTCGGCAAGGATGAAGTCCGAGTTGAAGAACATGTAGTGCACGTTGACCATGTTCTCGCCTGCGGTGCCGATGCCGCGCATGTACGCGAGCGTCAGCGTGATGCCGTAGACCGACGATCCGAGAAGGTCATCGATGCTGACGAACTCGACCTCGCAGAGAGCGCGCAGCCCCTGGAAGGCGGGCTTGGTTTCGAAAAGGTGTACGTCCTGCTCGCTCGTCAGGATGCAGACGTCCAGCTCGCACGCTTCAGCCAGTGCGGGGAGGTTGCCGGGGGCGAGGAGCGAGGGCAGCGCGAGACGTGTGAATGCGTCTATGTAGGAGCCGCCCCATACCGCCACAAGGACCTTGACGCGCGGCTTCATGCGGACGCTCGGAGCGCGGACGGCTCCCCGGGCAACAAGTCACTATGCGCGCGGAGGAAGGAGGCGGCGATATGGGCGCAGGTCCCGTACGAATAGTGGCCGGGCCGAAGCAGCGCGCGGCATGCGTCCTGCCTGGCGCGGTCCAGCGGGCTGTAGGCCGTCCGGCCTTCCATGACGTCCATCATCTCCTCGACAAGTGCGGCGATATCTTCAGCCGAGTTCTCCACGGGCCGCAAGCCTGCTGCCTCGTAGAAGGCGGCATAGCGGTAATTGTTCGCGGGGGAGGCGAGCGCCTCGTCGAAACGCAGGAATCTGGCTTCGCGTTCGCTCCAGAGAAGCTTCGGGATACTCAGGTCGCGCGGCAGGAGGCCGAAGGTGGAGAACGGCGTCATGTTGGCGAGCGCCGATGGCACGCCGAACGCGGCGCTGACGAAGGCCAGGCCCGAGGAGTTGCCCAGGAAAAATCTCGTCCTGGCGCAAAGATAAATATCCATTCGTGCCGACTTGGCGGCGTGGCGCGCGTAGTCAACGATGCCCTGCTCCTTTGAAAGCGGCGCCATGCCAGGGTCGCCCATACGGATGCAGTAGCCGCCTCGCTGGACGATGCAGCGCATGGCGGGCAGGGCAGCCTCGATGGAAGCGTTGCGATGGCGGTGGACTTCTTCATCGGCCGTGGAGTATCCACCCTCGCGCACGTGCACGGCGACAAACCAGCCGTCACGCGGAACGCCGAGCTCGCGCAACACCTCGCCCCCCCACTCCTTGTCCTCGTCTGTCAGTGTGAGCAAGGACGGGCGCTCTCCCCACATCGATGCGATCCGGTATGCGGCGGCGGTCTGGTTAAGACGCAGGACGTACTCGCGCACGCTGCTGCGCATCAGCTCCCAGCGCGACATGCTGTCCAGCAGGAAGCAGGGAACCGGGTGGGATACGACAGGGACTTCGCGTGCCCAGTAGCGCAACAGCCACGCATTGGCGACTCGGCGCGCCGGGGCGGTGATGAAGTACTTTCGGCGAGGCAACGCTCCGAGGGCGCGCTCCTTGAGGAACGAATCCACCTCTGCGGCGAGATGGCCAATTCGTTCCGTTAGGACAGGGAGGCGTCGGTAGCCGGCGACGTGCAGCACAGCGGTCAACGGCAGAAGGGCGAGCCACAGAACGGACTTGACAACCGGCCGGGAAAGCGCCGTAAGAGTCGCGAGCAGGCCCTCCGTCAGCGCACGATGAATCCTGGCGCGAAAACGAATACCGAATTGTGCCGGAATCATCCGGGTGTGCTAGCGCTGCGCCGGCTCAACCGCGCTTCAGGCGTTTCAGCAAAGCGCGGAACGCCTTACCGGCGCCGACAATCGTCATTGCAATACCGAGCTTGATAAACGAGCGGTCGATCCTGCGGCTGGTTCCCCGGGCGAGATATGAGCGCGCGCGCACCTCCAGCGCCTCGGCAACGGCGTCCACGACAACCGCGGCGCCGGCGACGTCCATGATCTTGCGTATGGCCGCAGCAGGGTCGCCGGCAAGCTCCTCGTCGCCAATGCGTACTGCTGGCGGTGCTGCATAGTCCGCGGGACTCTCGCGAATGCGCTCTTTCTCCAGTTCGTAAGCCGCCAGCATGGTCGCGATGGTCTTGGCGGCGCGCGCTTCCGTCGCGCGCCATGCGGCACTGTCGGTGCCACGGCAATGAATCTGTAGCGCATGGGAGAGGTATGCTCGCTGGTGGGGATAAGTCGCGCCGTTCAGCCAGCGCAGGATTTCCCATAGGCGCTTTCCGATGGGCGGGGGAATCCTCCGGTCGCCTGCGCTAATCTCGAACCAGAGCACGTCGTCCGAGTCGTCGGCATATGCGAGCTCGTCGGCGCTAAGGCCGAGGTCGAACAGGAGATCGTCGTCGATGGTGCCGTGCAAGGTGGCGCGCTGACCGCGCAAATCCACTGCAACCGGGTGCAGGTGGGCGCAATGCACGACATACCCTTCTCCAGGCACTTCCCAGCAGAAGAAGGACGGGTTGAAACCGCGGCTGCCTTCGTTTTCGTAGAAGTGGTGCTGCATGATGGGGTGCAGGTGGCGCATGGCGAGCTCCACTAGCTGCCTGGGCGGCGCCGACACCGCGTGCCCGGTCCGGAAGCGCGCCAGCGCCTCGGGGACCAAGGTTTCTTTCACGGCCCTCATGCCAGCAACCATGACGGCGCGCTTGCCCTCATCGAGAAACCGCTTGACGGCGCGCAGGCTGCCATCCGCTAGGATCATGTCGGGGATGAGGTAGAGAATGGTTGCGCGCGACTGGCCCGCTTCGATCGTGGCTGTGCGGTAGCAATTCGAGGAAGTGATGTAAGGGTTTTCTTGAATGCGGTTGAGCGGGCGAAACTCAACCGTGACCAAGGCGGCCAGCGCCTTGAATGCCTCCGACTGACGAATGCGCTCGGCGTCCGCTTCGGGCGAAAAGATCTTGTAGGTGCAATGAGCCGCCGGCAGGCTCGGGATATTGCCGGGCGCGAGCAGGCTCGGAAGGGAGATGTTAAGGTATGTGTCGGTGTACTCGGAGCCCCATACGGCGGTTACGAGATGAAAGCTCTGGTTCGCAGCCACGCGTCTAGGAAGACAGCAGGAATCTGAGCATGCTGCTCAGATGAATTCTCGTGAGTCGGAGATCACGCCGGCTCGCGCGGCGTGCTTGATGGATGACTTCTGCTCGTGGATCGTAGGTCACGCGCCGCCCCGCACGGTGGACTCGCCGGCAGATATCGACATCCTCATAGTAAAGGAAATACGCCTCGTCGAATCCGTCCACCGCGCGGTAGGCGTCGCTGCGGAAAAGCATGAACATGCCCGCTACCCAGTCGACCTCAAGCGGACCTCGGTCGGCCGGGTAATCGGGCTCGCGGCGGTCCAGGAAAAGCTTCTTCGCGAGCGATCCCAAGGTCGGAAAGCGCCGTACGCTGTCCTCGACCCGCCCCTCGGGGCCGCGCACGAGCGGGCCGGCGACGGCAACGCGGGGATCGGCGAGCGCCTCGAGAAGCGGAGGAAAGGGATCTGCGGGCAGGCGGATGTCGGGGTTGCAGATGCAGAACCAAGGCGTGCGGCAGCGCTTGAACGCTGCATTGTGGTTCGCGCCGAAGCCCTTGACGCTTTCGTTCGCGACGACCTCCACCGGGCAAGGCACATCTGCCGTAGCAAGTGGCAGGGGATCGGGCACGTTCTGCGTCAGCACGAGCGCGACCCGGTCGGCGCAGACGCGATTGACGTCCTCGAGGAGCTTGTTGACAAGCACGTTCTGCCGGTGGCTGACGATCGAGAGCGTGATGTTTCTCTCGGGCGGCGAGGTGGTCATGGGAGTGCGGGGCCAGATTGTAGCCGTAGCCGGTTGCGGGCGCGGTGGCCGCGATGCCGAAGGTGACGAGATGCCAACGCGTATCGCCGAAGCCTATTTGCGTCGACCCTGAGAATTGCTAGCGTAGAGGCTATGCGTCGCACAGCGGACTTCGTACACCGTATCCGATACGCGCTGTCGATTCTGAGGGTGCGGGAACTCGGGCTGCGACCGTTTCCCTGCGCGCTCTGCGGAACGAGCGTACTGCTGAGACTCTCGAAAGACGCGATCGGGGTGCGCTGCCTGCGCTGCGGCGCCAGCGCGATCACCCTGTCTATGACGTCGGTGCTGAAATCAGTACGACCCGGATTCCGGAGCGACCGCGTCTACGAGCTATCGTCGCGAGGGCCGTTGTTCGAATTCCTCAGGCGCGAGGTCCCCGACCTGACCTGCTCGGAGTACTTCGACGACGTGAGCCCCGGGAGCCGCCGCGGCGGTGTTCAGTGCGAGGACATCCAGAGCCTCACGTATGCGGACACCTCGTTCGACCTGGTCACTTCCACGGAAGTCTTCGAACATGTGCCGAATGACCGCCGCGGATTTGCCGAAATTCGGCGGGTGCTGCGGCCGGGGGGCGCGTTCATCTTTACTGTGCCGCTTGCGGATGTCGAGCGCACCGTTGAGCGCGCGGCGCTAGAAGGCGGGATGGTCCGCCATCTGATGCCCGCGACCTATCACGACGATCGCATACGCGGGCGAGCATCGGTACTGGTCTATCGTGACTACGGCCGGGACATCATCGATCGGCTACGTGAGGCGGGATTCGCCTCTGCCGACATCGACCGGCGTTTCGAGCAGGCTTTCCTCGGCGCAGGAGCGGGCGTGGTGGTGGCGAGGCCGTAGCACCCGCGCCAGTCCTTGAACCGCTCGCCTTCTGTGCCTCGCTAACGCTCATCGCGATCCTGTCGGCGCTGAGCTGGTCCGCAGTACAGCGGCCTTTCCTCAACCGGCGCTCCCACTATCGCGTCGCGGAAGAACACGGCGCCACATGAAGTACGCCTCGTCGAACCCGCCTACCGCGCGGAAAGCATCGGCTCGGGAAAGCATGAGCATCCCTGCGCACCCAATCCACCTGAAGCGGGCCGGCGACCGCCACTCGCGGATCGGCGAGCGCCTGGATCAATGCGGGAAACGGGTCCGCCGGTAGGCGCACGTCAGGATTGCAGATGCAGAAGTACGGTGTGCGGCAGCGAGCGAACGCCGCGTTGTGGTTGGCG